>JANOJB010000246.1:0-23183 GCA_031407985.1 Pseudomonadota bacterium
GTCCTCCGCGCAAGGCAGGACAACTTCGACACCGAACAAATGTGAGTCGCGCACGCCGCGATCGAACAGTCCTTCGGCGGTCAGTCTTGATCGCGTCGTACGACTCAACCGGCGATGAAGGTCGATTCCCAGCGGTGGCCCGGCGGGATTCGTCATGGTGACCTCCCAGCCTCCAACTTCCCAGTGGCACTTCGAGAAACCGGCCTCGCGCAAGACGTCGTGAGCCTCAACGAAGCGCTTCTCGGGCACCAGCAGGTCAACATCCGAGATAGGTCGAAATGTCCTGTCCTGATAGACCAACTTCTGCAGCAGGACCCCCTTGAGCGGCATCACCGGGATTCCGCTTTGTCCCAGAAGTTCCGCGACCTGCTTCACCAGCGCTGGTCCCACGGCGGTCAGAAATATCTCTTTCGCCAGTTGGCGGAGATCGCTAGACAGGACAACTCTCCATGCTGGTGCCGGAGGATACCGGATCTTGTGGGTAGGGGGCCGCTCGACGCCGCTCGAAAAACCGCTCAGCCTGCGCCTGTCATGGGATCCGGAAAGTCGGAATCGATGAGCATGCGGATGTAGGTGCGCCGGGCATCGCCCACGGGCGACGGCGAAGGAGGCGACAGCTGGCTGGGCACTGGTGGGATTGTCGACAAGGTGTTCGACGTCGGCCACGGGATCCGGAGGCTGGTGAACGACCAGGGCGCACCGGGTCGTCGACGCCATCCGGTTCCTACGCCGCTGGCCTGATTTCCACCTGGTACCTGAGGCCCGCGGCTTTGAGACTTTCCTCAATGGACAGTCGGATGAGCAGCGCGGGTGGGATTCCGAGAGCCCTTGCGATTTGTTGGGCCTTCTCCGGGCTTACTCCCTTGCGGCCCTTTTCGATGTCGCAGAGATTGGGTACCGACATTCCGATGAGGCCTCCGAAATCCTTAAGGCTCAACTCTTCGGACAGGCGCCATGTGTGAAGCATCTCACCGATCGTGAGCTTGCCAAGTCGCCTTTCCAGGTCCTTCACGCCAAACGATCTGCGTTTGTCAGTACTCATGTTTGTTCACCTCAAGAACCTCTATCAGTTCGACCTCGCCCGTTTCGCGCTCCTCGTAGATTGCCCGGTAAGCCTTGTTCAGGCGGATCGACCTTTGTCCATGGCGAGTCCCTTTCAGAGGCTCATCGTGGAAACCCTTGGACTTTCGAACCTCGCGGATGCCGCTCTCCTCGACCAACGCCACCCAGATTCGGAACTTACGTCCAATCACTTCGGGAACGCGACCAACTTGCTTGTCGACGGCTCTGTTCCAGCTGACCTTGGTCAAAGAAAAACAGTACTGCTATGAGCAGTACTGTGTCAAGGGACTAACAAGATGTCAACCGCGTAGGGACGGGTATCGAAGAGTCCCTTCAGCGTGCGCTTCCAGTCGCGAGCCTTGTGGATCTCGTCGAGAAGCAACGCACCACCGGGGCCAAGCAGCGCGAAATCACGACTAGACCATCTCACGATCAGACACGAAAATGGTCTAGACCATATTCACGTGACACGTGAATATGGTCGCATCGAACCGGACCGGCGGTCGACCCTCTAAGCGCCCGCGGCCTTCAGCCTCTTGACCTCGGCGATCAACGCCGGCACGGCGGCCTCCCACGTGGCGACCAGGCCGTAGTCGGCGACCTGGAAGATGGGGGCCTCGCCGTCCTTGTTGATGGCGACGATGACCTTCGATCCCTTCATGCCGGCCAGGTGCTGAATCGCGCCCGAGATCGCGACGGCGATGTACAACTGCGGCGCGACCACCTTGCCGGTTTGGCCGACCTGCAGGTCGTTTGGAACCATGCCCGCGTCGCAGGCCGCCCGGCTGGCGCCCAAGGCCCCGCCCAGTAGGTCCGTCAACTCTTCCAGGATCTTGAAATTCTCGCCGGCTTTCATCCCGCGCCCGCCAGACACAATGACTTTGGCGTCGCCGAGATCGGGCCGCGCGCTTTGGGTCGCGTGCACCGCCACGACCTCCGCTCCCAAAGTGTCAACGGTTCCCATGCTGCCCGCCTCAACGGTTCCCGCGGCGCCGGAGGCCGCGGACGGGGGGAACGCCGTCTGCCGGACGCTGGCCATCACGATGGGGGACGCGATCTCGACGTCCTCCAGCGCGTTGCCCGCGTACGCGGGGCGGCGAAAACGATTGGCGCCGTCGACGCGAATGATGTCCGACGCCATGCCCGCGCCCAGCAATGCCGCCGCGCGGGGCAGGACGTCCTTGCCCGTCGACGTAGCGGTGCCCAGGACCGCCGTGGCGCCGGTCGCTTGCACGGCCGCGGCCAACAGGGGCGCGTATGTTTCGGCCATCGGGCTGGCCAGGCGTGCGTCGTCGTACACGATCACTCGTGCCGCGTACCGGGCAGCGTCCCCCGCGGCAGCTGCGACCCCCGATCCGATCACGACGGCGACGACCGGTCCGCCGTGGTGCACAGCCAACGCCTGGGCGGCGCTGATGGCCGGCAGCGAGGCCGAACGGATGCTGGTTGCCGAGCCTTCGCAAAAGACAATGACGGCTCCCATCAAATCACCTTGGCTTCGTTGTGCAGTTTCGCGACCAGTTCCTCGACGCTGCCGACCCGGACGCCCGCCTTGCGGCCGGATGGTGCTTCGTAACCTGTCACCCGCATCAGCGCGGCGGGTGTCACGCCCAACTCGGCGGGCGCCAGCTCTTTGATCTCCTTCTTCTTGGCGGCCATGATCCCCTTCAGCGACGCGTAGCGCTGGGTTTCCTCCCATTCGGTATCGGGGCCGCACAGCGCCTCGTTGCACACGGCCTTCTTGCCGATGATACGCAGATCCACCGTGACCACCGCGGGCAGGCGCACCCGTTTTTCCTCGACACCGGCGTCGACCTCGCGGGTTGTCGTCGCGCTTTTTCCGTCGGCAGCCGTCCTGATGGTGGCCAGGAATGTCGCCTGCGGCCAGCCCAACAGTCCCGCCAGAATCTGTCCCACCTGATTCGAATCACCGTCAACGGTCTGTTTGCCGAGGATCACCAGATCGGGTTTTTCGCGCTCGACCACCTTGGCCAAGATCCGCGCCACCGCGTCGGCGTCCAGGGTCGCGTCGTCGGCTACGATCAACAACCCGCGATCCGCCCCCATGGCCAGCACGCCGCGCAGTTGCTGCGACACCTCCTTCGGACCGATCGCGACCGCGACCACCTCGCCCGAGCGTTCGCCGCCCTTGCCCTTTTCGCAGAGGCGCAGCGCTGTTTCGACGCCGTACTCGTCGAAGGTATTAATCTGCCAACTGGCGCCAGAAAGGTCGATCTTTCCGCCTCCCAGTTTCAGCTTCTGTTCGGGGTTCGGCACGCGTTTACAAGTGACCAGGATTTTCACGATGAATCCTTTGACGGGTTCGCAAGGCGGGTTCGCAAGTTCGCAACACGGGTTTGCAAGACGGGTTCGAAGCGTGTGGAAGCAGCGCCCCGTCGTCTAAGCGGTCGCGACTTTCAGCGCTTCTTCAAGGCAGAACAGAATCTCGTCGTCGAGATCGATCAAATAGACGGTCGAGGGCTGTGGGGCCCGATGCGCCCGCAGTTCGTCCACAATGGCGCGCGCGGCGTCGGACGGATCCACGCCCCCCAGGCCGGTGCCCATCCCGGGGATGGCGATCAGTTCGAATCCGTGGTGAGCCGCCGCAAGCAAGGCGGCTCGTGTCGCGCGCCGAACGTTTTCCACGCCCACCTTTGTGCCTGGCTGTTCCATGGTCGGCGCGTGAATCACGCGTTTGGCGGGCAAATGGCCCGCGTTGGTCACGACGGCCGCGCCGACCGCGATGGGCGCCATCGACATCGCCTCGCGCTGGATGGAGGGACCGCCGCGACGGGACAGCGCGGCAGCGACACCACCACCCATAATCCCAAGCGAATTCGCGGGATTGACAACGGCATCCACCGCCATGGTGGTGATGTCCGTCTTAGCCAGATGGACCTGCATGCGGGATGGACCGACCCTTCGAAGACTAACACCGTTTGGGGCCGGTCACGAATTTCGGGAGCGGTCCGCGCAAAGAAATTTCGTGCCGGTGGCGAATTTGGATGTGTGTCGGCCGGATTCCGGTAATCAGGTTGGCCGGTCCCGGCCACCTTCGAGCCTGTTCGGGCAACCTCGGGCTTGAGGCAGCCGGTGCAGGATCCGGCTCACTGAAGCAGCAGGTTCAGCTGCTGCTCCACCTTGTTCTCATCCTCGGCCTGGGCGACCGACAGCTCTTGAACGATAAGACCCCGCGCGGTGTCCAGCATGCGCCTTTCGCCAAACGACAGCGGTTTCAATCCCTTCAATCGATAGAGATCGCGGAACACCTCCGCTACCTCGAACAGCGATCCCGACCTTATCTTTTCCATGAATCCGCGGTAGCGGCGGTTCCAGGTCTGCCTGTCGACATGGACTTCCTTGTCGCGAAGGATCTGTCTGACCTCGTCGATTTCCTCTTCGCCGACGATCCGTCGAAGTCCGACCTGACCAGACTTGTCGGTGGGAACCATGATGCGGTTGTCGGTTTCAAGAACCTTCAGGACATAGAAGCGTTGGATCTTGCCGGAGATCTCCTTTTGCTCGATCCCGACCACCTCGGCTACGCCTTGAGAGGGGTAAACCGCCTTGTCTCCGATGACGAAGTCGTTGGACCCTGTGGACACTGTGCAACCTCCGAGGTTCTACGACGTTTCGTTTGTGCACCAACTATCTGAAACTACTAACTAAATTAGTTAAGTCCACGGCCCAAGTACAGGGTAGTCCTAGGCCCACATCGGTGTCAAGGGCCCCGACTGGCGAGTCGGGGTGGCCCCGGGGGATACCGGGATGGGATGGGGCGGACAGGGTCCGGATAGGGTCGGGAGTGCGGCGGGGACGAACGGGATCAAGCACGGGATCAAGCACGGGACCAAGCACGGGACCAAGCACGGGACGCCAAGGAAGGGTGCTGGGGTGGCGTTCGGGACCGGCCGGACGACGTTCCGCCCGCGCCTGGGAAATTAGGCGAGACATTTGGATCATCCGGGGGGCGTTCTGGGGTATTTTTCCCGGCGCGATGGCGTATGGATACAACGAGTCGTTTGTTGGGGGGCAGCCCCCGGTTCAGGTCCACCGGGTTGGCGGCTGGAAGCTGACGCTGGGAGCGATGCTGGCGGCGGTTGGACTGGGATTCGCCGGGTACGTCTACCTTGGTCCCTACCAAAAGATGACGAACGCCTTGCGTGTCCGGACGGCGGAGCTGGAGCAGGCGCGCGCCGCCAGCCAAGATATCGTGGCCGAGCGGGACAAATTGACCGCCGAGATCGCAAAGCGCAAGGGGCTGGATCAGGTCAAGGCCGCCGCCGAGGCCAAGAAGCAGCAGGCGGTCGACACGTTCGCGGCCGAGATGAGGGGGGCGCTGGGCGCTTTCGGTGCGACCTTGGTGGCGGGTGGTGGGCGCGCGGAGGTCACGTTTGCGACGAAATCGGTGTTCGACCAACCCACCTCCACCGTGATTTCGCCCGCAGGTGAGGCGGCTATGAAGATCCTTGGGACGGCGCTGAAGAAGGCGGGTTTTCGAACGCGGGTCATGGCGAAGCTGATTCCAGCGGCGCCCCCGCGCGATCTGGCGCAGTTCAAGAACATCGGCGAGTTCGCCATGCTGCGCGCGGTTCGCGTCGCGCTGGCGCTGGCGGGTGGTGGGGTTGGCGCGGATCGGGTTGCCGCCGCGGGTGAGGCTCCGTTGCCGGGGGCGCACAAGGGCAAGCCGGCGGTACCTGATCGCCTGGAAATCGAGATCGAGCCCGAGTGATTTCGAGGCCGACGGTGCCTTGCCGCGCCGGCGGATCTGCCGGAGTCGGCGGATTTGGCGGGGTTGGCTGGGTCGCGCTGGTCGTGTTGGTTGTCGGTCTGGTGCTGCCCGCGCATCGGGCCTTCGCCTATGACTTTGGACTGACGGTGCGGACGGTGGGGCAGGGGTATCAGGAACGTCGGTATGGCTCCAGCGGCGCGTCCGAATTGCTGAGTCGGAGGCGTCTGACACAGTACCTGAACCTGTCGGTATTCAACATCGCGCCGGAGGGTTGGCGTGGGCGGGACGGGGATCGGAATTCCGTGTCGTTCGAGCTGGGCATGCGGTTCGACAGCGATTTTGGTCAGTTCCTTTTGGACCGACCCCGCGGGATGGATGCCATCGCCGAACTTCGCCAGAACCAGATCGACGTGCTTTACGGTTATCTATTGGCGCGCGACGTTGCGGGCCGGTTTGATCTGCAACTGGGTCGGCAGTTGCACTACGACCTGGTCGATTTTTATTCGTTCGATGGAGCCGATCTGCAGCTGCGGGCGGGGCGGTTCCTGACCGCGCAGGCATTTGGAGGGACCGAGGTGCGGGGCCAGATGCCGCTGTCGGCGTCGCTGTACGAGATCGATGGTACCAGCGTGGGCTCGCGCGATCCGGCGACCCGCCCGCAACAAAGCGAGGGACTGCGGCCGATGGTGGGAGGCGCGATCGCTTTGGACCGGGCGTCGCCGGTGAACGCGCGGATCGCGTATCGAAAGGTCTTTTCATCGACGATGGACACGCTACCGGGCGATCCCGATTTCGGCACCAACCACGAGAGCGTGTCGATGACGTCGGACGCGCGCTGGCGCGATCGTCTGTTCGTGATTGGGGGCGCCCGCTACAACCTGTTGGTGGCGGCGTGGGACGACCAGCAACTGGCGGTTCGGCTGCGCGCGGGGGCAAGGCATCTGCTGTCGGCCGAGTACAGCTATCTGGCACCGACGTTCGACGGGGATTCGATATGGAACGTGTTCGGAGCCGGCGCGTACCGCGACTTGCGGGCTGCGTATGACATCGATTTGTCCTCGGTGTGGCGCGCGCATGTTCGTGGTTTCTTGCGAACGTTCGTTGATCCTCCCGGAACGGCGGCGGCCACGCGGGCGCTGGGCGACGCCGCGGAAGGCGGACGGCAGGCGTACGGTGGTAACGCGGGGGTCGATGGGCGTGGGCCACGTGGTCGTGCCCGTTTGGATGTGTACGCGGAAGATGGTACCGGCGGGTGGAAGGTGGGTGGCGATCTGGTCGGGCGCGTGGCCGTGCGGCCGAACGTGTTGGACATCGAGGGAAGGATGACGGCATACGCCTGGCGCGCCGACGGTGTACCCGAGCCCCGGACCGCGATGATGGTGGGGACGGGCGTGGGCACGTTGTACCGGATGAGTCGGAACATGCGGCTGCATCTTCTGGGCGAGAACAACACGGGCACCTACTACCGCGCGCAGGTGCGGGCGCTGGCGATTCTGGAAGTGGATGTGACGTTGTGAGTGACCTTCATCCGGACAAGGCGCGCGTGGCGCGTGTTTGCATCGTGTTGGGGGCCGCCGCGTTGGGCGGGTTGACGTTGGCGCCCGTCTGGCGGGGCCACGCGGCGGTTGATGGCGTTCCGGGTCGGGTCGTGCCGGGCGGCGCGGTCCAGACCGGGCCTGTCGGTTCACCCGGGAGCAACCCGGCGGCGGGAGCGGTGGGAGCACCGTCGCCGGTGGTGTATCCACCGCCGACGTTGTCGCTGACGTTCGATCACGCGCGACATGCCCGACGTGGCATAACGTGCGCGCGTTGCCATGAACAGGCGGCGCGGTCGGTCGCCTCGAAGGACGATCTTCTTCCCGGCGAGCAGGCCTGCCGCGGATGCCACGCGATCGATCGCATGCAGCCGCGGAAAGACGTTGCCGCCGGGCAGGCGGTCGCCCGTTGTGATGCGTGCCATCCCGGCTTCACCGGAATTACCGTGCCCGGTATGCCCGAGCCCGAGCCGGCCCGTGTGACCGTTCCCCCGCCCGCGCTGAAGTTCAACCACAAGCTGCACATGGATCGTGGGATGGCGTGCACGTTGTGTCACGCGGGCGTCGAGGAGGTCGGACTGGCGACCACCGCCGAGTTGCCGAAAATGGGGCTGTGCCTCGGCTGTCACGACGGCCGCCAAGCCACCGCCCGCTGCGGCGCGTGCCATCCTACGTTGCCCGATGGACGTCTGCGGACGGCGTTCCCGTCGGGGCGCCTGGTGCCCAGCGGATCTCTGCGGGGAACCGACGCGCACACCACGTCGTTTCGGACCGACCACAAGGTGGCGGGGCGCGATCAGCGTTACTGCGCGACCTGCCACAAGCAAAGCGAATGCACCGACTGCCACGCGGCGGGCGTGGTTCGTCCGGCGGATTTTCATCCCGTCGATTACGCCACGTTGCACGCTGTTGACGCACGCCGGAACACGTCGAACTGTTCGTCCTGCCACCGCAACCAGACATTTTGCCTGGGTTGTCACCAGCGATTGGGCGTCGCGCCCGATCCAGAGGGTGGGCAGGTGGGCCGTCAACCGAACAACCCTTTCGGGACCGGAACCGGCGTGAAGCGCTTCCATCCACCCGGTTGGGTGCGCGACGACGCGGGCGTTGTGCTGACCACGCCGACGCCGGCCAGCCACAGCTTCCAGGCGCGGCGAAACCTGCGCACGTGTGTGTCCTGCCACCGCGAGGAAAGTTGTCTGACCTGTCATTCCACCGATCCGACGCGGTCGATGGGTGTCAGCCCCCATCCGCCTGGCTTTGGAAATTCCGTCGCCTGTCGCGCGTTGTCGTCGCGCAACACCCGGGCTTGTCTGAAATGCCACGCCGCGGGCACGGCGGCGTTGTCCTGCGACTGATCGCCGTTACGCTTCGCGCAGATCGCTTTGAAAAGGAGAGATGGCGTCGGGCAGGATCAGCCAGAGGAACATCGAGCGGATCTCCAGGTATTCGGCGGCGGCGATGCGGGCGAAGTGATTCGGGAGTTGGTCGACGTCGACGCCCTGCCAGGAGAATCCCGGCAGGCCTTGGGCCAAAGCGCGGACGCCGCCGGTGATCATGCGATCGTGTACGCGGAAGCAGCGGGCGACGGACCGCGCGGTGGCGGCACCCAGATCTTCGGGCGATGGCGGGGTCAGATGCTCCGGAAGCGCGATCCGATCGAGCCCGCACGCCCAACAGAGCCAGCCAAGCGCGCTCCAGTCGGCGCGGGCGATCGTCAACAAATCGATGATGGAATGCCGTTCTACGCCATCCGCGGTTGGTCGTTCGTCGACCAGGATGTCCGCCGCGTCCCCTTGATTGAGATCCTGGTCCATCGGGTGATGGTCATCGGAAAGACGATCGGGCGCCATGCCGGCGCCGGCGTCGGCGTCGGCGTCGGCATCGGCATCGGCATCTACCTGGACACCGGCAGCGGCGTCCAGGGACGCGTGGATCGCGAGGTGGCGCAGTTCCACCATACCGTCGGGTAACAACGCCGAGGTGTCGGGAGGGAGCCACGCGGGATCTGGATCCGGCGCGCGGGACGGAACGCGTGCGCATATCGCCGCGCGCAGCCGTTGAAGGCGTGTGGCGTAGACCTGGATCATGTACTGAATGGCGTCCAAGGATTGCGCTGGAACCTGAGGGGAGGTGTCGGAAGTCGGGTCGTCGTCCAACGGTTCGCGCGTCGGTCCGAACGAAGTTGCCGTGGAGAAGTCCGGGAATGAAAGACGCACGTGTTCATGCAGGGATCGTGTCGCGTCCGGGGACTCGTCGGCGATCGTGGTCGCGTCGGCGAGGGCGCCCCGGTCATCGCCTTGCTCGATGCGGATCAGGGCCCGTGTGAGGTGCGTCATGCGACGTTCAGGTGCCAGCAGCAGCGACGCGTTCACGAAATCCAGCGCCGCGGGGTGCGCGCTGTCCAGAACCGAGGCGAGTGCGCGAAACACGGCCGCCGCGTCGACGCCCGTGACCAGCGCTTCCAACGCCAAGGTGAGCGTTTCGCCCGACGACGCCGCGAGTTCTTCGCCGCGCAGTTGCCGGACCTGCGCGGTAAGGGCGAGGGTGTTCTTCGACAAATAATCCGCCAGGGCGGACGCGTCTCCCTGGCGCGCGGCTCCGCGGGCCGCCGCGCACAATGCCTCGCGTACCCGACCTTCCGCGCGCAACCGCGCTACCAGAGCCCACCATGTGTCGGCCGATTTGAAGTCGACGCGGTCCCGGGCGAAGGCTGGAGATTCCTCCACGCGATCCTCGTCGAGCGGCAGCCCCAGATCCACGGTTCCGATCGTGGCGCCGGTGTTGTCCAGGAAGGTCCAGACTCCGACGCGACGTCCCCGATCGAAAGCACCGCGCTCCTCGCGCGTACGTGGATTCGCGTACGGGCTCTCCTCGGCTGGGAAGCGGCGGCGATACGCGCCGTGTGGCTGACGCTCATCGATGAAGGCGCATTCCTCCACGATGCGCGTGTCGTCTCCGTCGTCTCCGTCTCCTTCTCCTTCTCCTGTCTGGGCGTACACACGCGTGGCGACAACGAGCCCGTCGACGTACGCGCTTTCCTCCGTCAGGTGTCCGTCGAGGCTCCACGATCGAAAGGCGCCCGTGCGGTTTCCATCCGCGTCGGATGTTCCCGATACCCAACACTGCCCGGGTTCATCGAATTCGGCGTCGGCCGAAACCCCCGGTGGCGGAGCCGGACAAAAGGCACCGTCCGATAACAGTGGTCGCCCTTCACGATCGCGAAACACCTCGCGCACGATCTCGCCACGCGCATATAGGGCCCGCATTTCCCATGCGGTGGACGGCACACAGCAGGCACGCAATACCTCCGGCGTTGGCGCGTCCGACGCGTACGCCACAAGTTGCCCGTGGAGCAGGCCCGCGCTGAACAGGCCCCGTCGCGCGATCTGGCCGTTCGGGTGATAGACGACAAAGGATCCATTTTGCACGTCGGCGTCGTAGTGGCCCACTTCGAGTAGCGTTCCATCCTCGCGAAGCACGCGACATTCGCCCTGCCGCTGCCCGGCAGGATTGCGTTCGCACAACTCCCAGACGTGTTGGTCCGCATTCCACACGGCACGGGGGGGGATCCGAGAATTGGCTTGGCGATCCGGGTCCATCCAAAAACTCCACGTGCGGGGACGTTCACCTGATACTACCCCTTCAACTGCGAGATACCCCCCATGCCTGGGTGCGGCACCTTTACAAAACTTTACCCGCGCGCAATGGGCCGGCAACCAAGCCACGTCAGTCTAACCAGTGCGGGCAATCAAGCCCGGATGAACAAGGAGAATGACCATGGCCACGAACAACCACCCGTCAGGCGTTTCCCCGTCGGTTGATTCCAATCGCAAACTCCGTTCGCAGGGCCGCCGGCGCTGGCTTGCTCTGTTGGCCGTTCCACTGGCGGCCGGGGCGTTGTCGGTCTCGATCGCGCGCGCATACGCGGTCGGTGGGGGGCGCCACGGCGGCCCCAGGGGCGAGCACATGGGTGAACGCGGGGGCGAACACATGGGCGATCGTATGGCTGAGCGTATCGATCGCTTGCTGACGGCGGCCGGAGCATCCGATGGGCAAAAAGCCCAGGTGAAGGCGATCTGGGACAACCTGCGGCCGCAACTGAAGGCAGCACGCCAACAAAAGAAGGAGACGCGCCAGCAGATGGAGCAGGTCCTGACTGGCGCCACCATCAATCCGGCGCGCGTCGAACAATTGCGCAAGAAATCGGTCGAGTCCATGGACAGGATCTCGGTGTTGATGACCCAGGCCGTGGTGGCGAGCGCCCAGGTGCTGACGCCTGAGCAGCGGAAGGTCGTGCTGCAGAAAATGGAAGAACGTCGTCACCATTTCGATCGATGACATAATCGCGCCGTGTCAGCCCGCATCCTGATCATCGACGACGACGAAAGGTTGACCGAGATGTTGGCCGGGTATCTGCGTGCACGCGGCTTCATGGTCGAGTGTCACGCGGATGCCCGGGGGGGAATGGCGGTCATCGGGCGCGGCAACGTCGATGCGGTGATCTTGGACGTCATGCTTCCGGACATCGACGGTTTCGAGGTGTGTCGCCGCGTGCGGGCCCTATCGGATGTTCCGATCGTGATGTTGACCGCGCGCGGTGACGCCACGGACCGCGTGGTGGGTCTGGAAATCGGCGCCGACGACTACCTACCGAAGCCCTTCGATCCGCGCGAACTGCTGGCCCGGTTGGGGGCGGTGCTGCGGCGAACCCGTCGAACTGTTGGCGGGCTTGCTGCTCCCATGCGTTTCGGTCGCCTGAGCATCGATCGGCAGGCCCGCCAGGTGTCGGTCGGCGGCCAGGTGCGCGAGTTGACCGGTCGCCAGTTCGATCTGTTGTTGTTGCTGGCCGAGCGCGCGGGGCGGGTTCAGACGCGCGAGCAGATCATGGAGGCGCTGGGGGGCGAGGGCTGGGACAGCGTCGATCGCAGCATCGACGTTCACGTCTCACGCATTCGCGGCGCGATCGAGGATGATTCGAAGCGGCCGCGCTTCCTGCACACGATGCGGGGCGCGGGCTATCTCTTTTCTCCACCTCCCGAAGACCCGAAAACCGGCAACAGCGACAAGGAACCAGGCGCCTGAGATCGCCATGAGCGCACCATGAGAGCACGATGAAACGATCGCGACGTCTGTACCTGCACATGTATGTCGCGCTGCTGGCCAGCGCGCTGCTGTGTTTGGCTGTGGCGGCGTTCGCGTTTCGTTCGCTGCGCGACGCAGGGGGCCCCCCCCGCGAACGGATGCGGCGGGCGGCCGTGATGCTTCCCGAGCGGCTGCCCGATGCCCGCGCCGCCGACGCCCGCGCCCGCCTGGCCCAGATTGCCGATGATTTCGGTGTGGACATCGTCGTCGGCGATGACACGGGACCTTTCGTGGGTGTGCCGTCGACGGATGCGGTGCCGGTGCCCCGTCGCCCCGTTCCTGGTTGGCGTCGCGATCGGTCGGGGCCGGTGATGGTGACACCCCTCGACGGTGATGTGTGGGCGGCCATGCGGCCCCACGGTCGCCAGCTGCGCGTGAACCCATTTTTCGCGACGTTGGCCATCCTGGCGGTGGTCATGGCGGTCGGGAGTTATCCGGTCGCGCGCTGGGTAACCCGCCGTCTGGAGACGCTGGCGCAGGGCGTGGAGCGATGGGGGAAGGGCGATCTTGGTCATCGGGTGGCGGTGTCGGGCAGCGACGAGATCGCGACGTTGGCAACGACATTCAACCAGGCGGCCGAGCGGCTGGACCTGTTGATATCGCAACAGCGCGAGATGCTGGCCAACGCCTCGCACGAAATGCGATCGCCTCTGACCCGCCTGCGGATGGGGCTGGAACTGATCGCGGAGGAACCGGACGAAAGCCGCCGGCGGGGAATGGTCGATAGAATTCATCGCGACATCGTGGAACTGGACGGGTTGATCGAAGACGTCCTGCTGTTCGCGCGCGCCGACACGCGGGTTCCACGCCGGCCGCTTGGGCCGGTCGACATGCGCGCGCTGTTGGCCGAGGAAGCCGAGCGTACCGACGCGACGGTTGAGGGCGATGCCCGTCCCGCGATCACGGGGGATGGGGCCCTGCTGCGCCATCTGGTGCGGAACCTGCTGGAGAACGCCCGGCAGCACGGGGGCGGCGGTCCGGTACGCGCGGTGCTTGCGATGGATGGATCGACGGTGCGGTTGGTCGTGGAAGACCAAGGGCCCGGGGTTCCGGAGCCAGATCGCGAACACATCTTCGCGCCGTTCTTTCGCGGCGCTTCGACGACCGGCACCACGTCAACGACGGGGCATGGTCTGGGCCTGGCACTGGTGCGGCAGGTCGCTCGCTATCACGGCGGCGACGTCGTTTTTCAGCCGCGTCCCGAGGGGGGCAGTCGATTCGAGGTCACGCTGCCCCTCGATCCACCGACGTCGGGCAGCGAAACACCGCCGCCGCGCCGACCGGGGAGTTAGCTGCCCGTCCAGTAACGGATCCGGCCGGTGTCGCTGTGCACGAACTGCGAGTGCGGGTAGAAGCCGACGCCGCCCAGACGCAACGAACGAACGAAATGCAGCAGCGAACGCGTGGGCACGCCGCGGATCCTGAAGTCGACGGCGTTGCCTTCGACGTGCTGGCTGGACCGCGCGACCTGGTGCCCTTTCTTGCGCAACATCAGGTTGTACTTCGGCGATCGATATCCCGACACCACCTCGATCCGGGACGCGTTGAACTTGTTGGCGGCGCGCTTGAGCACGTTGATGAGACGGGTGTCCATCTGTGTGGCCTGGTTGGTGTAGTGGTCACGCAAGAATGAATGGATGCGCGACTCCAGCGGATCGCCCGGCAACACGGGCAGGGCCTCGTGCGTCCAGACGTTAAACAGCGTGGTGATCGGTTCGATGCGGGTGCCGGGAAGGGCCGGTGCGGTGATCAGGACCTGTGCGGCATCGCCACGGCGGCGCTGGCGGGCGGCCGCGCTGGCGGCAGCGCTGGTGGCACGTTGGGCGCTGGCCAGGGCAGCGTCGCTGACGTGCAGATCGGGACGCTGCTCTTTGTCGCGGAGTCGTTCTTCGCGCTTGGACAGCACGCGCGGGGTGGTCGGCATCTCGTGCAAATTGCGTGCGCCTATTTGATCGAATACCTGATCCAAGCGTGACGGGGCCTCGGCTGGAACCCCCAGAGGGGTGCAAACGGTCAGGAGTGTGTACAGCGGGAACATGAGATCCAATCAAGTATAGGTATCGGTCAAGTTAGGATGGGTTTGAGCCAGGAAACATCACAATAGCTGCAAGGTCCTGAAAAACAGCTATTTGGGGATGGTCGCCCGCGGCCGCAAACCGACCAACTGGTTCAACGACCCGGACGAGAAGCCAGCCAGATCCAGGGCCACGAAGGTGAACCCGTTGCGGCGACCAAGGGCGACAATCTGTTCGCGCACGCCCGGCTCGAAGACCCGGGGCATGCTGCCGGATTCCAGCTCCAGGCGGGCCACGGAACCGTGATACCGGACCCGTAATTGACGGAATCCCAGGATTCGCAGGCCGTCTTCGAAGCCGTCAACCTGGCGCAGGCGTTCAGGAGTAATCTCGGTTCCATAGGGAAAACGCGAGGATAGGCACGCAAGCTGGGGCTTGTCCCAGGTGACCAGGCCGAGGGCGCGCGACAGGGCGCGGACGTCATCTTTGGTCAGGCCCGCCTCGACCAGTGGGTGGCGTGCCCCGCGTTCATCGGCGGCCGCAAGCCCAGGGCGATGGTCACCCAGATCGTCCAGGTTGGTTCCCAGGAGAATCGTCGCCAGGCCCAGCGCGTCTGCGCGAGGGCGCGCGATGTCCAGCAGTTCAGCCTTGCAGTGGTAACAACGATCGGTTGGGTTTTCGGCGAAGCCGGGGCGGACCAGTTCGTGCGAAACGACCACCTCGTGGCGAGCGCCAATCGATGCCGCCAGGTCGGTCGCCTCGCGCTGCTCGCTGCGCGCCATGGTTTCCGAGACCGTCGTCAGCGCCACGCAGCGGTCGCCGAGGACATCGTGAGCCACGCGCAACAACAGGGTCGAATCGACGCCGCCCGAAAAACAAACCAGAGCCGAGCCGCAGCTGTCGATCGCCACGCGCAAACGCTGGTGCTTTTGGGCCAGCGCCGCGTCGATGGCGCCCGGACCGGGCGAAGGGGTTGGCGAAACAGTCACGGGCGGCAGTCTAACCCGGCGGGGCCGCGTCCACCCGCGAAGCGGGTGCGGGAGGGCGATCGCGATCGCTCCGGCGCGCGGCTACCAAATCCACCCGCTCGGCGGTCGCGACGGCGGCCGCCACCTCGGCCGCGATGTCCAACCGGTCCTCGGCGCGCTTTGCGTCCTTTGCGCGGGCGGCTGTTGCCGGATGCCGCGGAACGAACAGCGAGCAGCAGTCGTCGAACGGCAACACCGACGTTTCGAAGGTACCGATACGCCGCGCGAGATCCGTGGTTTCGACCTTGTCGTAGGTCGCCAGCGGTCGCAACACCAAGTGCCGGGCGGCCTCCTCGATCACCGACAGGTTTTGGATGGTTTGGCTGGCGACCTGACCCAGATTTTCGCCGGTGACCAGCGCGTCCGAGTGGCGCTGATCGGCGATCTCGTCGGCGATACGCATCATCATGCGGCGGTACAAGACCACCGCCAGTTCGGGCGGGCCGGCGTCACGCAGGCGCTTTTGCGTTTCGGTGAAGTTCACCACGGTGATCGAATCCAGCGCCTGCCAGCCTGCCAGCAGGCGCCCCAACGCGACAACCTTGTCGCGGGATTTTTCGCCGATGTAGGGCGGCGAATGGAAATAGACCGCGTCAAGGGACAAGCCGCGTTTGGCCGCCAGCCAGCCGGCGACCGGAGAATCGATCCCGCCGGACAGCAGCAGCAGCGCCCGGCCCGAAACCCCGACTGGCAGGCCACCGGGCGCAGCGCGCCGGCCGGCGTAGACGAACGCACGATTGGTCGCGACCTCGACCCCGACGGACAACACGGGATGGTGCACATCGACGGGCAGGCCGGTCGCCTCGATGATGCAGGCACCGACTGCGCGCGCGATATCGACCGAGAGAATGGGAAATCGTTTGTCGGTGCGCCGCGCCTCGACCTTGAAAGTGGCCGGCCGGGCGAGGTCACGTTCGTGGATCGCCAGAGCCACGGCCGCGGCCGAGATCTCGTCCATGTCGGGGGCGGTGACCGCGGCAATCGATATCGATACCAATCCGAACACACGCTGCAAGCGTTCGGCGGCCTCGTCGACCGCCGTGTCGTCGTCCACGTGCACCAGCACGCGCCCGTGTACCGGTTCGACCCGCGTGCCCTCCATGCCGGCCAAAGCGCGGCGCATGTTCTTGTGCAAAACGCCCTCGAAACGCGAGCGATTCCCGCTTTTCAGGAACAGCTCGCCGAATCGGCACAGGATGAGGCGTTTCATGGGCCCCGCTTCATATCACCGAATCGCGCGCGTGCGGGCGCGTGCGGGCGGTCCCGCGGCCACCACGGGGCGTCAGGCGTGTCGCGGCGTGCTTCTGGTGGGGAAACGCCACGTCATGACTGTCGGAGGAGCCGACCACGCGGGTTCGGGGTACTGTTGCTTGAGGTGCTGGCAGCATGATGTTTGACAGTGGCGGTTTGCATGGAATTCGGCGACGACATGGCGCGTCGATCGCCGTCTTGTCGGTCGCGCTAGTTCTAGTTTCCTGCGAACCCGCTGGTGTCGGCACCGGAACGGGCGGCAGCGGATCGGGCGGGGTGGGGCCAGGAAGCGGAGGTGCGGTCGCCACCACGGGTGGCGCAATGGGCATGGCAAGTGGGGGGGCCATGGGATCGGGCGGCGCGAATGGGACGGGCGGCGTGCCCAACCTACCCGACGGTGGAGTTGGGGCCGACGCCGTAGGGCAGACCGGCGGCGGTGGTGCATCGGGTGGGCAACCGGGAACGGCCGGGCAGACAGGGGGCGCGACTGGTGGGAGCACCGGCGGCGCGGCGGGATTCCCCGATGGTGGCACGGGAGGAGGGACCTCTGGCGGCCGCGGCGGCGGCGCCGCGGGCAGCGGTGGCGCTGCTGGCCGGGGCGGCGTTGGTGGCATGGGCGGTGCCGGTGGGGGTGCCGGCGCGGGTGGAGTCACGGCGGCCTTCGATCGCGCGGCGGTCATGGCGATCATGCGGCGGGTGGCCGACTATGAGATCGCGCGGTTTGGGACGGGGAACAACAACGGATGGGTCAGGGCCACCTTTCACACGGGAATGTTGGCCGCGTACCGGGCGCTGGGCGACGTCAAATACCGCGACTACACGGTGCAATGGGGACAGGCGAATGCATGGCGAATTTCCACGGACAGCAGCAGCGGTCCGCGCTTCGCCGACAACCAGACGTGCGTGCAAAGCTATGCCGAATTGTATCTTGCCGATCCCGTCGCCTCGAACAACGTGATGATCGCCGCCGCCCGAACGACCTTCGACTCCATGGTCGCGGCGCCGATGGCCGGCCGCACCGAATGGTGGTGGTGTGACGCGCTTTTCATGGCGCCGCCCGCCCTGGCGCGCATGGCGCAGGCGACGGGCAGGACCGAATACCTGACGTTGATGCACAACATGTTCTGGGACACCAAGGCGTTCCTGTTCGACCCGACGCAAAGCCTTTTCTGGCGCGACAGCAAGTACCGCAACACCGCCACGTTTTGGTCGCGCGGCAACGGCTGGGTGGTGGGCGGTATCGCACGCGTGCTGGAGGTTTTGCCTGTCACCGACACGCGCCGCGCCGACTACGAAAATCTGTTGCGGCAAATGGCCACGAAATTGCGCACCATTCAGGCCAGCGACGGATTTTGGCGGTCCGGCCTGATCGACCAGACGACGTACACCACGCCGGAATCCAGCGGCACGGCTTTTTTCTGTTTTGGAATGGCGTGGGGCATCAACCACGGTGTGCTGGATCGCGCGACGTATCTTCCGACGGTCACCAAGGCGTGGACGGCGTTGGTCGGCGCGGTCAACACGCAGGGACGACTGGGTTGGGTGCAGGCCATCGGGCAGGCTCCCGGAGCGTCGACCATGGATGCGACGAACGACTACGCGACCGGCGCGTTTTTGCTTGCCGGCAGCGAAATCTTGAAACTGTAGGCAGGGGTTACGGCGGCGCGCCGGCGGTCCATTCGATCGCAGCGTTCAGAAGTTTGTACGCGGGGATCGGCATGTCGTCGATGACGTCGGTTCGCCAGGCTGCACCGCGCGCCCGCCACGCGGATCGAGCTGGGACACTCCCTGACGCGGAGTCCAAGACACGTCCGCGAAGTTACGCAATCAGAACCTGCCCGAAATCTGGGCGAAGCATGCGACGTGCTGCAATTGCGGTTCAACATCCAGACGGCGGCCGGCGCATTCGGGTCAGTCCCGGTTCATGTCGGCCGCGAGACTTAGGAGCGAACGATGAGCAGCGCGGACGTGGCCTTCGACGGATCGGCGAAAACGGAAGGAACGGAACGCGACGCATTCGCCAGCGCGGTGGCGTCCATTCCCAAGCCGATTCCGGCGGCGCCATCCGCCGGCCGGCGTGCCAGCATGCTGGCCGCCGAGTTCACGGCGTCGGTGCGGGAGCATCTGGTGCATACGTGCGCGAAGGATCCCCGCGATGCCTCGGCGCTGGATCTGTATCAGGCGTTCGCCCACACGGTGCGTGATCGCCTGGTGCACCGGTGGTTGGCCACACAGCGCACCCATTTCGAAGAGGACGTGAAACGCGCCTGCTATCTGTCGTCGGAATTTCTGACCGGTCGCAGCCTGGGCCTGTGCCTGATGAACATGGGGCTTTACGATGCCGCCCAAAGCCTGGCGGGGGACCTGGGTCTTGAATTGGGGGCCATCCTGGAGCGCGAGGGGGATCCGGGCCTGGGCAACGGCGGGCTGGGGCGCCTGGCCGCGTGTTTCATGGATGCGTTGGCGACACTGGAGCTGCCGGCGGTCGGTTACGGCATTCGCTACGACTTCGGGATGTTCGAACAGAAAATCGACGACGGTTGGCAGGTCGAACGCCACGACAACTGGTTGCAGCTGGGCAATCCCTGGGAACTGCCCCGCCACGAGGACGCGCAGACCGTGCGGTTCGGCGGCAAGGTGATCTTTCACCACGACGAACACGGTCGCATGCGCGCCAGTTGGGTCGACACGCGCGCGGTGATCGGCTTGCCCTACGACTCGTTCATCGTCGGCCACCGCACGGACACCGTGAACACGTTGCGACTGTGGGCGGCGCGCGCCACCCGCGACTTCGACCTGACGTTCTTCAACGAGGGGGATTTCCGTCGCGCGGTGGAGGAAAAAATTGACACCGAGAACATATCGAAGGTCCTGTACCCCAACGACCAGAGCGAGGAGGGCAAGGAGCTGCGGCTGAAGCAGCAGTACTTCTTCGTGGCGTGTTCCGTCGCCGACATCGTTCGCCGGTACAAGCGACGCCACGACACCTTTGACCTGTTCCCGGACAAGGTGGCCATCCAGCTGAACGACACCCACCCGGCGATCGCCGTTGCCGAGTTGATGCGCGTGTTGATCGACGACGAGCAGTTGGAGTGGGAGCAGGCGTGGTCGATCACCGAGCGGACCATTGGATACACCAATCACACATTGATGCCCGAGGCGCTGGAGCGCTGGCCCGCGGCGCTGTTCGAGCGCCTGTTGCCGCGGCACCTCCAGCTTATTCTCGAGATCAACCATCGTTTTATGCGCCAGGTGCAGACCCGCTGGCCGGGCGACATCGATCGCATGCGCCGAATGTCGATCATCGAGGAGGGGGATCGCAGGCAGATTCGGATGGCCCATCTGGCCACCGTCGGTGCCCACAGCATCAACGGCGTTGCACGACTGCACACCGAGCTGGTGAAGACCCAGTTGTTGTGCGACTTCCACGAGTTGTGGCCGGAGCGTTTCAACAACAAGACCAACGGCGTGACGCCGCGGCGCTGGATCCTGCACGCCAACCCGCGCCTGAGCGAAGTGATTTCGTCACGCATCGGTTCTGAATGGATAGACAAGGATCTGGGCCGCCTGCGCGCGCTGGCCGATCACGCGGACGACCCCGAATTGTTGGATCACCTGTGGCGGGTCAAGCAGGCAAATAAATGCGACGTCAGCCGGCTGGTGCGGGAGCGGATCGGGGTGGACCTGCCGCCCGAAGCGATGTTCGTGGTGCAGATCAAGCGATTCCACGAGTACAAGCGCCAACTGCTGGCCTGCCTGAACATCGTGTCGCACTATCTGACGCTGAAACGCGATCCGGGTGTGGACGCGACCCCACGCGTCTACATTTTCGCCGGCAAGGCCGCCCCCGGTTACGTCATGGCCAAGCTGCACATCAAGCTGATCAATGATGTGGCGGCGGTGGTGAACAGCGATCCGGCCGTCCGCGGCCGCCTGGCGGTCGCGTTCGTCCCCAACTATGGCGTGTCGTTGGCGGAGGCGATTATTCCGTCGGCGGATCTGTCGTTGCAGATCTCAACCGCCGGTACCGAAGCGTCGGGGACCAGCAACATGAAATTCGCGCTGAATGGAGCGTTGACGCTGGGAACTCTCGATGGCGCCAACGTTGAGATCCGTGAGGCCGTCGGGCCCGAGAACTTCTTTCTGTTCGGCCTGCACACGCCCGAGGTGGCGGCGTTGCGCGTCTCCGGATACGACCCGGGGGCGTTCATAGCCCGGAGCCCGGCGCTGGCCGAAGCACTGGACCTGGTTGCCTCCGGGTTCTTCAGCCTTGGCGATCGCGATCGTTTCAGGCCCATCGTCGACGCTCTGCGGGGGCGCGATCCGTATATGTTGTGCGCCGATTTTGACGGATTCGCGACCGCCGAGGCACGCGCCGCCGCCGCCTACCGCGACGCGCGCGACTGGTCGCGGCGCGCGTTGCACAACATTGCCGGGGCCAGCCGTTTCTCCAGCGACAACACCATTCGCCAGTACGCCTCCGAAATTTGGGGACTTCAACCGATCAAGACCGACCTGGCTCGGGTGGTCACGGGAGGGTAGGTCCGGCGGCTGTCGCGTAGACTGAAGGGATGAAGGCCGCGAAGGCAGCCGCCGCGACCCGGTTCTGTCTTCTTGCGGCCGCGCTGATCGTATTCGCTCCTCGCCAGGCCGCCGCGCAGACCCCGGGATCGCCGGCCCCCGATCTCGATCTGGGCCGCATTCTTGCCGCCATTCCCGACGCGTTCGCGCGGGTGGTGGAGAAGGGCCACACGGAGTTTTTTCGCCTGACCCAGAACCTGGAGATGTTCCGCATCGAAAGCGAAATCGATCGGTTCGTCGGCATGCCGCGTACTTTGCACGATTCGACGACGTACAAACTCAGCCTGCTGCCGTTCCACATCCGATTTCCCATTTACAGGCAGCTGGTCAATCAGATGACCCGCCTCGACACCGTGCGCAGCAACCGCATCCACATGGTCACCCCTGAATCCGTGTCGCTGATTGATCTGCGGATTCAGCCCATCGCCACCTTGGATGAATTCTCGGGCCAGGGAGCGGGCGATGAAATCCAGCGGTCGTTCCTGACGCATTTTTCGTCGCGTGAGCTGGCGGACATTTCGGTCTTTCTTCTGGCGCAACAGGCGTTTTTTCCGGAGACGGACGAGGACTGGGGACGATCGAAACGCCGGATCGCGCGCGCCGGTGTACCGATCGCGGTGGGGGCGCTGGCCACCGGGGCGGCCTTCGACGTCGGCGCGTTGGGTCACTCGGGCACCATCGTCAAGGGTGCGGATGATCTGCGCCTGAGGTACTACGCGGGGTTCCGCAAACTGGGCGTGAACCTGCGTCCCTCCGTGCGTGGGGGCCTGGCGGTGCAGGGATTCGGCCTGGAGGCGGCCGCGGGTCTGGCCGATCAGGTGCGACCCACAACGTACGAACCCGATCGCGCAATCGAACTGGCGGTGCGCGAGGGTTGGCTAAACCAACTGGCGCGTCCGCTGGGATTGGATGCGTTCTTCGAGGCGGCACTGAGACAATCGATCCAGGAGGGCGCGGGGTTCGTTGGTTCGCGGACCGCGACCCGGGCGGGGTTCTTTTTCAGGCGTGAACAGGTGCCCGCGCTTCCCAGCCTGTCCCTGCGTGGGTCGGTGGAAGGTGAATCGGATCTGGTGCGGCGCCTTCACCTGGTCGGCGCCTTCGGTGTCGAACGGAGCCGTTCGGGGATCGCCGCGATGCTGCACGGAAGTCTGGTCCCCGCCTCGCCGACGTCGGCGACGGTCGACGATGCGCGGCTGAGTTTGTTCCTGGTCGGCACGATGGAACCCTTGTCGGCGATCTTCGCGGCGGACATGGCCAGCCTGGCCAGGCAGTGCGGCGAGCAATGGGTTCGTCTGGAGGCGCTGGAAAAGCGCCGGGAAGAATGGGAGCGGGAACTCCTGGCGCGCGGGACGGCGAATCGATCTCCCGAGAACGCGCACGCGATGCTGGCCGAGATGGAGCGCATCTTGGCCGAACGCGAAGCCCGTCTGGTCCACCTGGCGGCGACGCTGGGCGACTATCTTGATAGCCGGCGCCGCGTGTATTCGATTCTCAGCTGGGCACACGCGGAGGACGAATTGCACGGGCCTCTGGACGCGGAAGTTCTGGTCGCCGGGCGGGATCTGATCCTCGCGCGTCTGTCAGTCGTGTCGGCCGAGATCGACGGCGCGCTTGCGCCGCTGCTGTCGATGAGAGCGCGCATCGAGGAGCTCAAACGGGAGATCCAATGGTGGGAATCGACCGAGCCCAATGCCGAGGAGCTTCCGATTCGCAGGAGCACGTTGGCCGCGCTGGGGCTGGCGTGGCAGCGCGAGACCGAGCGTCTGAGGCGTCAGCTTGCCCTGCGCGAGCAGCTGCGCGCCGGTGGCGGCCGCATCCTGGTCGCGCTGGGCGA
>JANOJB010000252.1:0-11168 GCA_031407985.1 Pseudomonadota bacterium
CGCTTGAAGCGCCTGCTCGAACTCAAGGCGCCGGAAATCATCGTGCGCAACGAGAAGCGCATGCTGCAGGAGGCGGTGGATTCGCTGCTGGACAACGGCCGCCGCGGCAAGGCGATGACCGGCGCCAACAAGCGGCCGCTGAAGTCGCTGGCCGACATGATCAAGGGCAAGGGCGGCCGTTTCCGCCAGAACCTGCTCGGCAAGCGCGTGGATTACTCCGGACGCTCGGTGATCGTCGTCGGTCCGCAGTTGAAGCTGCACCAGTGCGGCCTGCCGAAGAAGATGGCGCTGGAACTGTTCAAACCCTTCATCTTCAACAAGCTCGAACTGCTCGGCCTCGCCACCACCATCAAGGCGGCCAAGCGCCTGGTGGAGCAGGAAGTGCCCGAGGTCTGGGACATCCTTGAAGAGGTCATCAAGGAGCATCCGATCCTTCTCAACCGAGCGCCGACCCTGCATCGACTTGGTATTCAGGCTTTCGAGCCTCTCTTGATCGAAGGCAAGGCTATTCAGCTTCATCCGTTGGTCTGCGCGGCCTTCAACGCGGACTTCGACGGCGACCAGATGGCGGTACACGTTCCGCTGTCATTGGAAGCGCAAATGGAAGCCCGCGTCTTGATGATGTCGACGAACAACATCCTCAGTCCGGCAAACGGGCGACCTATCATTTTGCCGTCCCAGGACATCGTGTTGGGGCTGTACTACATGACGCGCGAGCGGATGTTCGCCAAGGGCGAGTTCCACCTGGATCCATCCCTGAACAAAGACCCCAAGGGGGGGAAGGATCCCAAGGAGTCGAAGGAAAAAATTCGCTACGACGACATGCGAGGCGTGTTCTCGTCTGCGGATGAGGTCCGCATGGCCTACGATCACGGCCAATTAGACCTGCAGGCTGCGGTTCGCGTGCGCATCGCAGGCGAGTTGGTCCCTAGCACCGTGGGACGAGTCTTGATGTACGAGATCGTTCCTAGGCAACTGCCCTTCAAACTGGTCAACCGGGTGATGGGGAAGAAGCAGCTTGGCGATCTGATCGACTCGTGCTACCGGGCGTGCGGTCAGAAGGAGACCGTTCTCCTAGCGGACAAGTTGCGCCACCTTGGTTACACCTATGCGACCAAAGCCGGGATTTCAATCTGCGTGGACGATTTGCAGATTCCGGCGCGGAAGGTCGAATTGCTGGAGACGGCACAGAAAGATGTCCAGGAAATAGAGGAGCAATACACCGAGGGCCTAATCACCGACGGCGAGCGTTACAACAAGGTCGTCGACATCTGGGCCCAGGTTTCCGAGCAGATCGCCGAAGAAATGATGAGTGAGATCGGGACCGAGGAGTTGGTCAACGATGTCACGGGGGACAAACGGAACAGTCCATCGTTCAACCCCATTTACATCATGGCGGATTCGGGAGCGCGCGGCTCGGCGCAGCAGATACGTCAGTTGGCGGGGATGCGCGGTTTGATGGCCAAACCGTCAGGCGAGATCATTGAAACGCCCATTACGACCAATTTCCGCGAGGGCTTGTCGGTTCTCCAGTACTTCATCTCCACGCACGGTGCCCGAAAAGGGCTCGCCGATACCGCCTTGAAAACGGCCAACTCGGGATACCTGACCCGGCGACTGGTCGATGTCGCGCAGGACTGCATCATTGCAGAGTATGACTGCGGAACCATGGACGGAATCGACATGTCGGCTCTGGTCGAGGGCGGCGAGATCATCGAGAAGCTGGGCGACCGGATTCTTGGCCGCGTCGCGCTGGACGACATCTTCGATCCGTACACGGGCGAGGTTTTGGTGCAGGCGGGTGAGGAGATCACCGAGGACAAGGTGCGGACTGTCGAGGATGCGGGGATCGATCACCTCAAGATCCGCTCTGTGTTGACCTGCGAGACGCGGCGCGGGATTTGCGTGCTTTGCTACGGGCGTGATCTGGCTCGTGGACACATGGTGAATATCGGCGAAGCGGTAGGCGTCATCGCCGCTCAGTCCATCGGTGAGCCGGGTACCCAGCTCACGATGCGGACGTTCCACATCGGCGGCGTCGGTCAGGTTCGCACCGAGCAGTCCCAGTTGGAGGCCCGGTATGATGGCATCGTCCGTCTGGAAAATACGGATGTCGTAAAACGTGAGAAGTACTGGATTGTCATGAATCGCCACGGCGAGGTCGTGATTCAGGACGAGACAGGGCGCGAGCGCGAGCGATACGGCCTTACGTATGGCGCGAAGCTGTTCTTCGGAGATGGTGGCAGCGTGAAAGCCGGACAGTTGTTGTCCGAGTGGGATCCTTTCTCGGTTCCGATC
This sequence comes from Pseudomonadota bacterium, assembly GCA_031407985.1. GTDB lineage: Bacteria > Myxococcota_A > Polyangia > Fen-1088 > Fen-1088 > FEN-1088. The sequence goes on from JANOJB010000252.1 coordinate 2,299, forward strand.
CTTACCGAGGTCAGCGGTGTGGTGAAGTTTGGCGACGTCATCGAAGGCGTCACCATGACGGAGCAACTGGACGAGGTCACGGGGTTGTCCCGCAAGAGTGTGACCGAGAGCAAGGATGCGGATCTGCGGCCGCGTATCTCTCTGAAAGACGAGCACAACAAGACGCTGAAGATTCCGAACGCGGAAAACGATGCGCGATACTTCCTCCCCGTCGGTTCAACCATCGCTGCGGCGGAAGGAGATCGGGTGGAGGCCGGCGACATCATTGCGCGTATTCCGCGCGAGACCACGAAGACGAAGGACATCACCGGCGGTCTTCCGCGCGTTGCCGAGTTGTTCGAGTCTCGTAAGCCCAAGGATCACGCAGTGATCGCCGATATCGACGGGACGATCAGCTTCGGCAAGGACACCAAGGGCAAGCGGAAGGTCATTATCACGGCCGAGAAGGGAGACCCGAAGGAGTACCTCATCTCCAAGGGTAAGCACCTGAGTGTCCGCGAGGGCGATCGGGTGCGAGCGGGCGAGCCGTTGATGGACGGATCGTCGAATCCTCACGACATACTTCGGGTATTGGGCGAAAAGGCGTTGGCCAAATACCTGGTTGATGAAGTCCAGGAGGTGTACCGGCTCCAGGGCGTCAGAATCAACGACAAGCACATCGAGACCATCGTGCGTCAAATGTTGCGGCGCGTGCGGGTTATTGATGTTGGTGATACCGGGTTTCTGGTCGACGAACACGTCGAGAAGTACGTGTTTGAAGAAGAGAACGAGCGGATAATCGCCAAGGGCGCGAAGCCCGCCCAGGGAGAGCCATTGCTTTTGGGCATCACCAAGGCCTCCCTCTCGACGGAAAGCTTCATTTCGGCGTCGTCGTTCCAGGAAACCACGAAGGTTCTTACCGAGGCGGCCGTCTGTGGGAAGGTCGACTACCTTCGGGGTCTTAAAGAGAACGTCATCATGGGTCGTCTCATTCCGGCAGGGACTGGATTGGGAGCCTACAAGCGTTTGTCCGTCCACGTGGACGAGGTGCCAGAAGATGCGGCTTTGCAGCCGCAGATGGTTGGAAACATCTCGAACGTTGCCGGATCAGGCAGTGCAGCCTCCGCCGTCGCTGTAGCGGACGAATAGAGTTGAGGGATTATACCCGTCGCCCAGTCCTCTGGGTGACCGGAATGGGAGGTATACGAATCTTGTGAGCCCCGGTCCGCGTCCCACGCGTCGGAGCCTCTTAGGGGGGGTGGCCGCTGCTTGGGTTGGGGGAGTTGCGTCGTGCAACTGGAGTGGGGGAACTCGGACCCGCGGCTTGGCTCGTCCCGCAGTGGGTTTTCTGAGGCAGACGGATGCCGCATCGCTGCTGATGGCGGATGAAATTGGCATTTTCGCCAAGCTTGGCTTGGCCCCGAATTTCCGTCGCGCCGCTTCTCCCCTGGAACTGAGGGATCGGCTGATTTCGGGAGAAATCGTGGCGGCTCAGTTGCCAGCCAGTCTCCCCGCTGCGTTCGCCATGATCGGTGCGACCCACCCGGATCTGGTAGTGCTGATGGTCCTGTCGCACAACGGTGCGGCTGTAACGCTGGGAAGGGATTTCTGCCAGAGCGTGAAGTTTCTGGATCTCGGTGGGCTCCGGGACGCGGTGACGAAACGTGCGTCTGGGGGACCTGTCGTGATGGCAGTACCCGCGGTGGGTGGCGCGGACGATCTGCTGCTGCGGTACTTGCTCGGTGCCGCGGGCGTGACGCCTAGTCAAGTGCGGATCGTGGCCGCGCCCGCCGACCGCATCTTGGCGGACCTGCGCGAGGAACGCATCGTTGGGTTCGCGGCGCCCGATCCCTGGCCCGCCCTGGCCGCGGGCCAGGACCTTGGTTTTACATTTGCGACTGCTCAGGACATCTGCCGAACGGCCCCCCGGTCCGTCCTTGTCACAACGGCCAGTATGTTGGCAACGCGGCGGTCTGAGCTCAAAGCACTGGTGCGGGCGGCGATAGAAGCTTCCGTTTGGCTGGATGTGCCCGCGAATCGAGCCCTTCCCCTTGTCGGCGAAGTGCTTGCCCGGCGTCACAATCTGGATCTGGATGCTGACCCAATACGGGCCCGCCTGGGAGGCGTCTATGATCTCGGCTGTCGCCTCGGCGAGCGTGACTTCGAGGATGACATGGTGTCTTTTCATCGGGCCGGGCGGGTTAACCATCCACGTCGCGCCGATGCGTTCTTCTACCTCGCTCTACTGTCTCGCTTCGGCTTCGGCCCGGCCACTGCTGGTCCGGCGATCGTCGATCGCACGATTCGCGATGATCTGTACCGGGAGGTGGCGCGCGACATGGGGGTTCCTCTGCCGGATGACATGAAACCATTCGTGGTCACGCTCGACTCTGTCCGTTTCGATCCCAACACACCCGAAGAATGGCCGCGGCTGTGGAACGCCAGGTGACCGTCAACAGTCCTTAGTTGGGTGGCCACAGCCAAGCTGCGCCACGAACACCACTGGCATCGCCGTGACGGGCCCGGCAGAGGTGCGTGGTAAGACTTCTTGCCACTGTGTATCGCTCCCAGAGTCGGGGAACGTTGTCGAACAATCGAACGTTGTTCGAAATACCCCCGCCGAGAACAATCACGCGGGGGTCGATCAGATTGATGACTGCGGCCAAGGCGCGTGCCAGGCGGTCCTCGTATCTCGACAGCGTCGCGGTGGCGTTGGGCTCGCCGTTGCGCGCCCGATCTCCTATCTCAACGGGGGATCGCGTCTCTCCGGTCGACCGCTGGTGGTCCCACGCCAGACCGTGCCCGCTGAGGAACGATTCGATGCAGGCTTCGTGGCCACACGAGCAACCTCCGCCTGGGCCGTCGTCGGTACGAAGGAACGGCAAAGTCGTGTGACTCCACTCCCCGGCGCTGCCGTTGGCGCCTGCCCAGACTCGGCCATCAATCACGAAGCCTCCACCGATTCCTGTTCCCAGTGTTGCTCCGAATACCACGTCGGGCATCGTCGGGGCTGCCCCTGGAGCGCGCCCCGCTGCTCCGTCGGTCGCTTCAGATAGCACGAAGCAGTTGGCATCGTTCGCAAGTCGCACCGGTCGTCCCAGTCGATTCGTCAGATCCCGATCGACCGGTCTACCGTTGAGGACCGCCAAGTTCGAGTTGCGCATCAGGCCGTCGTTTGGTGCCAAGAACCCTGGAGTGGCCACTCCGACGGTCGCCGTGCCCCCTACTTGTTCTTCCAGCCGAGCGACCAAGTTGGCGATCGCCTCCAGGACGGCGCCGTAGTCAGAGTGCGGTGTCGAAACGCGATCCCGCGCTCCCTCGACGCCCCCGTCGACCAAGCAGACTCCCTCGAGCTTTGTTCCCCCCAGATCAATCCCGATGCGCATGGCGAATTTCTATCACGCCGGGCCTTCCAGGTGATTCCATTCTATACTCCCGCTCGATGCGCAGAGTCAGAGTCGTAGCGCTATTGGCGCTTTGTTATCCGATGTCGGCTTGGTCCCAGGCGACAGTCCCTTCGGGCACGATCGAGTTTCGATTTACGCCCACGCAGCGTACGCAAATCGCATTGTGGATCGAGCGTGCGGACGGAACGTTTCTGAAGACAGTGCGGTTGAGCCAAGCGGTGAGCTATCGTGGCATCGGAAATCGTCCGGGGGCGGCACAGATGAACAGCGGTTTTCGTTGGCCCTACGGCCGTCGTGAGGGCGTGCTTCCCATCTGGGCGCATCGTCGCGCGGCTGCCCCGAAGGCCGAACAGTTCAAACGCGTTATCTTCCAGGATCGAACCTCGGAGGGCTTCGCGTCTCGGACCTCGAACGACTCGACTCCCGAGTCCTACTTTTGCCTCTCGTTCAATAAGCCCACGACCGAACGGGACGCTCTGGACGCGATGACTTGCGCCAGCGCGTTTAGCAGTGACAAGGGGCGCTTCCTCACCGGTAGGGATGGAGCCTATGGTGAGCCTGCGGTGATCGGCCAGGTCGGAATAATGCGTCCGATGGACCTGATCTCGCTTTATCCGCCCAGGCGAGACGTGACGTCCTGCCGTGATTCTGGTTGCAGCGACACGGTCGACGTTGCGGCCTATCAGGGGCATGTCCGTGAGGTGATGCCCGAAATCGACGCGGTGACGATGGCTACGCCCCCCGCCGATGTGGAACAGTCGGTCCTGTTCACCGTTCCGGGTGATTGGGCGAACGGCGACTACATTGCCTGGATCGAGGTCAATGTCGAGGGTGACTACAATGCGACGTTCAGCCCCGAAACCAACCCCATGCCGAAGGATCCGGCCGATAAGTGGGACGTATGGGCACTGACGTACGGATACCCCTATCGCGGCCAGCCCTCCGTCGTTTTTCAGGTTCCCTTCACCTTGGGGCAAAGCGGAAAGTTTGCGACGCACAAACCGGCTTTCTACGGTGACGTCGATGGTTTTGGGCCTCAGGGTGGTGTGCTGCACCCCATGGATGGGCGCATAAGTGATGACCCGATCGGTGGACCTGGAAGCGGAGCCGATCGGTTGCGCCTTGTCGCTCCACTCGACTATCGGGCACAAGTGACCGTGCGCGGTACCGAGTTGTGCCAGGTACACGAGCCACCGAGCGTACCAGCGGACGTACGAGCAGAGCCCAACGCCAATGACAAACATTCCCACCAGTGGGGAACACTTCACTTTGTCGCGCCGCCGAGTGATATCCCAATCGTTCAATATGAGGTGCGGTACAGCAGGGACCCGATCACCGTTGCCGATCCAGAGACTTTTGACCGTTCCCTGCCGGCGGTTGCGGCGAAAATCGAAACCGAGCAACTAATGGTTCCTATCGGCGGCAGTGCGGGCACCGGGGTTGATGTCGATTTTGGCGGAATGGAGCCGCTGACGCGCTACTTCATCGCCATCCGAGCCGTGGATATGTGCAATGTTGCCGGTCCGTACGCCATCGCGGAGTTGACCACCACGCGAATCAATTTCACGAAGTTGTCGGGATGTTTTGTGGCGACGGCCGCCTACGGCTCTGCGTTGGAACCGGAGGTCCAATCCCTACGCGCGGTGAGAGATACACTTCGTCAGCGCAGTCCATTGTTCGCTGCCGCCACGGACCTGTACTACCGGTCGGGTCCGGCCGCCGCCGCCGTTATTGCTCGCAGCGGCGCTGCGCGAGCCGTCGTACGATCGCTGCTGGCGCCGGTCGTTGATGTTGCGCGGGTCCTAATGACCCAATCTGCTCTGATCTCGCCGTGACCCGAACCGGGAAACCCACCGGAGCCGCGGCAGACAGATATCTCGCGTTGACTTCCCGCCGCGCGTCCCTATAATCCGCGCTTCCCGCGTCTCGGGCGGCCCTTAGACCGCCCGGTTTGGATGCCGGAACCAGCGAAAATTCTCGAGGTTAGAAGCGAAATCCAGCATGCCAACTATCAACCAGCTCGTTAAGTTCGGTCGCGCAAAGGCCCACGCCAAGACGAATTCGCCTGCCTTGAAATCCTGTCCTCAGCGTCGAGGCGTTTGCGTACGCGTGTACACCACCACCCCGAAGAAACCGAACTCGGCGTTGCGCAAGGTCGCACGGGTCCGGCTGACGAACGGGATGGAGGTGACGACATACATTCCAGGTGAGGGCCACAACCTGCAGGAGCACTCGGTTGTGTTGATCCGAGGGGGGCGCGTCAAGGATCTTCCCGGAGTTCGTTACCACATCATTCGTGGGACGCTGGACACGTCAGGCGTTACCAACCGCCGGCAGGGTCGTTCGAAATACGGCGCCAAGCGGCCCAAGTAGCAGTTGGCCTGAGTCTCACGATCGCAATCTCGAAACCTAGAAGAGGACTGAAGCGCGATGCCACGTAAGGGTGAAGTTCCAAAGCGAAAGCCACTTCCAGATCCGAAGTTCACGGATCAGCAGGTGGATATGCGTCGGCGCGTGACCAAGTTCGTGAATACCGTTATGCGCGACGGCAAAAAATCCATTGCCGAACGCATTGTCTATCGGGCCTTTGACATCGTGGCCGAGAAAGCCAAGGACGATCCGGTAAAGGTTTGGGATCGGGCTCTAAGCAACGTTCAGCCCAAGGTCGAGGTGAAATCCCGGCGCGTGGGTGGTGCGACCTATCAGGTCCCCGTGGACGTCCGTCCCGATCGCGCCATTGCCCTGGGAATGCGCTGGCTGATCGGTGCAGCCAGGGCGCGTTCCGACGGCCGTACAATGCAGGAAAAACTGGCCGGCGAGCTTCTGGATGCCGCAGCCAACAAGGGAAACTCAGTCAAAAAGCGCGAGGATACACACAAGATGGCCGACGCCAACAAGGCGTTCGCCCACTACCGGTGGTAGCTCCCGGACCTTCGCCCGATGAGGCGTCGGATGACGCGTCGGATAAGGCATTGCCTCCCGAGCAGAGCACCGTATATAGTGCCAACCCTAATTTTGGAGAACATCTCGGAAACAGCTGAAAGCAGATCGGGGAATCAGCGCCAGACGGCGGCCTGAATAGTTGGTCTGGGGGCATCTCCGGAACATCCATCCAGTTCGACGCCAAAGCATCGAACATCCCTTGCTCTCGCAGCGTTTAGACAGACGACAACGGACCTAGCGGTCATTCGGGCGACGCCGGCATCCTGCCAAGCGCCGGCCACCGACGATCCGCCTGCGCGTTGGAAAGGAAACTCGGAACTCGTGGCTCGCCCATTTCCCATAGCTCGGATCCGCAACATTGGGATCATGGCGCACATTGATGCGGGGAAAACCACGACGACCGAGCGGATCCTCTACTACACCGGTGTCTCGCATCGCTTGGGCGAGGTTCACGAGGGTACCGCAACGATGGACTGGATGCAGCAGGAGCAAGAGCGGGGAATCACCATCACCGCGGCCGCTACCACCTGTTTTTGGCGCGATGCCCGGATCAATATCATTGATACCCCTGGTCATGTGGACTTCACCATTGAGGTGGAGCGTTGTCTCCGTGTTCTTGATGGCGCGGTTGCGGTTTTCGACGCGGTCAGCGGGGTGGAACCCCAGTCCGAGACGGTGTGGCGGCAGGCGGATCGGCACAACGTTCCCCGACTCGCTTTCATCAATAAGTGTGATCGTGTCGGAGCGGATCCGGACGAGTGCGTTCGCCAAATTCGCGAGCGGCTGAAATCCCATCCAATCGTTATTCAAATTCCCAATGGTCTCGAAGTGGACTTCACCGGCGTCGTTGATCTCATCAGCATGCGCGAGATCGTCTGGAGTGACGACACGTTGGGGGCGACCTTCGTGATCGAAGAGATTCCCGGACCTCTGCAGGAACGTGCCCGGGCGGCACGGGGCGCTATGATCGAGGCGCTCGGCGAAGTCGATGACGAGATCATGACGATTTTCCTGGAAGAACGGGCCGCGCCGGCCGGAGTTCTTCGGGCGGCGCTGCGTCGAGCGACGATCGCCGGGCGGGCCGTACCGGTGCTGGTTGGAGCCGCCTTCAAGAACAAGGGTGTACAGCCACTCTTGGATGCGGTTGTCGACTATCTGCCTTCGCCCTCCGATATTCCGTCGCCTATTGGCAAGGACGTCTCGGGCGAGTCAATAACCAGACTTGCTACGGATGAGGCCCCGTTCTCGGCATTGGCGTTCAAGATCATGAACGACCCGTTCGTCGGCTCGCTAACCTACTTCCGCGTCTATTCGGGGCGGGTTGAATCGGGGGCAATCGTATTCAACTCGACCAAGGGCAAACGCGAGAAGATCGGCCGCCTCCTTCGCATGCATGCCAACAAGCGCGAGGACATCAAGGAAGTGACCTGCGGTAACATAGCCGCCGCTGTGGGGATGCGGGTCAGCACCACGGGGGACACGTTGTGCGACGAGAAGGCCCCGATCGTCCTTGAGCTGATCGATTTTCCTGCGCCCGTAATTTCGATCGCGATTGAACCATCCACGCAGGCCAACCAGGAAAAACTGTCGGTGGCCTTGCAGAAGTTGCAGGTGGAAGATCCATCCTTCTCGGTCAGAACCGATCCGGAGACGGGACAGACGCTGATTTCGGGAATGGGCGAACTGCACCTTGAGATTGTCGTCGACCGACTGGTGCGCGAGTTCAAGGTCGAGGCCAGTGTCGGAAGGCCCCAAGTTGCGTACCGCGAGACCGTGACAAAAATCAGTCGAGCGGAAGGGAAGTTCATCCGCCAGACTGGTGGTCGTGGTCAGTACGCGCATGTGATCATCCAGATCGGTCCCAATGAATTGGGGGCGGGCGTTGTGTTCGAAGACGCCACGGTGGGTGGGGTGGTGCCTCGAGAGTTTATTCCTTCGGTCGAGAAGGGCGCCCGGGAAGCACTGGCGCGGGGGATTGTCGCCGGCTATCCGGTCATCGACGCGGCCGTCAAATTGACCGGCGGCAGTTTTCACGAACTCGATTCCAGCGAAATGGCTTTTCAGATTGCGGGTTCTCTGGGAACCCAAGCAGCTGCTCGAGACGCGGCACCGATCCTGCTGGAGCCCCTGATGGCGGTCGAAGTGATTACTCCCGACGAATTCATGGGTGAGGTGATTGGAAATTTGGCCGCCCGGAGGGGCCGTGTTTCTGGTATGGAGGCACGGGGATCGGCACAGGCGATCGGTGCCGAGGTTCCCTTATCCACGATGTTTGGTTATTCGACTGATGTTCGGTCGATGACTCAGGGGCGGGCGACGTACACGATGCAGTTCGCCCGATATGCACCGGTACCAAGTCAGGTCACGGAAACCATCGTTGAACGCATGCGAGGAGCGTAGAGATGGCGAAAGAGAAATTCGTACGAAACAAGCCGCATTTGAATATTGGAACAATTGGTCACGTTGACCATGGGAAGACGACGTTGACTGCTGCAATAACGAAGGTACTGGCGAAGAAGAACTTCGCGAAGTTCCTTGCGT
>JANOJB010000253.1:0-20717 GCA_031407985.1 Pseudomonadota bacterium
GGGCGCCGCCGTGTTCGTCACCGAATGGGGAGCCACCGATGCCGACGGCGGCACGGCCGCGCACCCCACGCTGTGCCTGGAAGAAGCGCAGACCTGGCACAACTGGATGAACGCGAAGAAGATCAGCTGGACGGCCTGGAAGCTGGACGACTGCGCCGACCAAAGCTGTTATTTCCGCTCCGGTGCCCCCGTGACGGGGAACTGGACCGACGCCCAGCTAGGCGGTCACGGCCCCTTCGTCCGCGACCGCATGCGCGAGTAATTCGGGCGACGATCGTGGGTCACAGGAACCGCGGCCGAACGCCAACCCGCCCTTCGAGCAGTTGAAATCCGATCGTCGCTCGGATCACTCCAGTTGCAGGCCGCAGTCGGTGCAGGCGCCCTCCACCAGGGGAGCCGCCGTTCCGCACGCGGGGCACGGCATCTCGCCACCGTCCGCAGGCGCAACGGCCGGGTGGTCGGGGCTGACAGTCCCCTCGCGCAGCGCCGAGACGCGCCAACGTTCGTGCACCAGGTGCGTGACCCGCGGCAGATCTTCCTCGCGCGCCAGCAACTGCATCTTGGGCGCGCAGCCGCAGCCACCCTTGCCGCAGCAATCGCCACGGTCCAGCAGCACGGGGATCTCGGCGTCCAGACAAGCATCCCGCAGTTGCTTGGCCTCCAGCAGGCCGGCCTGAAGACAGGGCACCAATTCGGCGCCGGCCAGGGCCCCTTCAGCGTCGTCCATGTTCATGAACGTCATTGTATGGGGCGAGGCCGCCCGCCGCGCGCCGAATTTCGATCAGTCGGCGGCGCGCTACTTCCCGATGCCGTGCTTGACCAGGAAGTCGAACATCGTCTTCTCGGCGTCGGGCCAGGCCGTGGCCGGGGTCGTGAATCCGTGGCCGGCGCCGGCGACCAGGTGCAGTTCGGCGTCGGCGCCCGCGGCCTTCAGCATGGTGTCCAAGCTCTGGCTTTGCGCGACCGGAACCGTGGTGTCGGCCGATCCGTGAACGGTCAACAGCGGCGGGATGTCTTGGCGCACATAGGTAAGCGGGCTCATACGCTTGGCCAGCGCGTCGCGGTTCGGTGTGTTCGCGGGAAGCCACTGCACGGCCCACGACGTGCCCCGCCTCAGCAGATCAGCGACGTCGGCGGGCCCGTAGCCGTTGACGATCGCCGCGATCTGGAAGTCGGTCGGGTGCGTGGGCCCTGCGGCAGCCGCAGGCGTGGCCATGCCGACGAACAGCGCCAGGTGCCCACCCGCCGATGCACCCGTGACGACGTATTTGGTTTTGTCGACGTGGTAGTAGTCCATGTGGTCCCAGAACCACTTCGCCGCCAGCAACGCGTCCTCGGCCGCGGCCGGCGCGATGCCACCGGTCGCGCTGCCGTTGGCCACGCGGTACTCGACGGTGCAAACGATGAAGCCATGCGCCAGGAAGCGGCTGTAGAAGCTGGACATCGTCGCCTTGTCGCCCTGAATCCAGCCGCCTCCGTGAAACATGATCACGCCCGGAAGTTTCTGCGTGCCGTTCGGTCCGGCGGTCGACGGGTACAGAACGTCCAGGCGCTGCGCCGGTAACGGACCATAGGGGATGTTGCCGTCCGTCCTGTATTGACCTCCGAGACGCGCGATCGGAATTGTCGACGACGTGTCGGGAACGGGCGGTGTCACCGGAACCGTCGCGTCCGTGGCCACGCCGGCATCGACGCCTCGCCCCCCGGTTGAACCGGCTCCCGCGTCGACGCCCACGCCCGACCCCGCGCCGGCGGAGCCTCCGGTTGCTGCTCGGCCGCCGGTGCTGCCCGGGGATGCTCCGCCACCGGCACCGCCGGTCGAAGGCACTACCTTCGATCCTCCGGTCGCGGTGGAACCACCACTACCCGCGATACCCTGCGCGCCGCCCGTTCCGACGATCGCAGGGTTGCCCCCGCCAACGCTTCCCGTTGCGGCACCACCCGATCCGCTGACGCCCGGAGCTCCACCGCTGCTGGGCGTGGTTCCACCCGTGCCACCTGAAACGCCACCGGCGCCGGCAACTTGCGTTCCCGCCCCACCGGACGCCGAGCCAGTTTGGTCCCCGACCGGCGCCGGCGCACAGGCCAGCAAGCCACCCAGCAACCCCACCACGAGCAGCGACGCAAGACCCACCGTTGAACTACCCCGGGGCGATCGTGGGACACATGTCATCTGGACGTCCTTCCGCTGAGCTTGCTTCCGTGCGTTGGCGAACCGGCGCCACCCACGGTTATGCCCACCCCGGCCTAGACCATCCTTACCGTTTTTGCGCGCGTACTGTGGAACGTCGTCGGCTCCGACACCGAATCGATCAGTTTTTCTTCGGAAATCGCCCTGCGGTGTGGATGGAATCAACACAAGGAACCGCGCAGCGCGGGTAAGGACCCATGTTTGTTTGAACGGCTAGGGTTACCGTCGATGCGTCATGGTGGTCGACGGTCGTGCGCGCTTGGATTGCTCTGCGCGGGAGCGTGGCTTGCCGGTTGTGCGCCAGCGGGCGACGTCACGGGGACTGGCGGCGGCATGGCGATCAGCAGCGGCGGAGCGAACCAACCAGCGGGTAGCGGTGGTTCTTCTTCACCGACGGGCTCCGGGGGAATCCCCGGGGGCGGATCGCAAGGCGGCTCCGGTGGTGGCGGCAATGCGACCACAGGTGGCGTCCCCGGAACCGGCGGTCTGACAGGCAGTGGAGGAAGCATCGCCGCCGCCGGTGGTGCGACGGGAAGCGGAGGCAGTATCGCCAGCACCGGTGGCGTGACAGGCAGTGGCGGCAGGGTCGCCGGTAGCGGCGGTTCATCGGGCGCCTCGGGTTCGGGCGCATCCGGCTCGGGCGCCGGCGGCAACATCGTCGACGCGGGCACGGATGCCGCGCGACCTGTCGACGCCGGGGTCGGCACCGACGCGAATCAGGCCGCCCTTCCGGCAATCACCCTGCACCTGGCCGGTGATTCGACCGTGATGACGTACACCACGCCAACCGCCACCGCCGACGAAGGTTGGGGTCAGGAACTGGGGCAATTCTTCATCTCGAAGGTCACCATCAACAATCAGGCCATTGGCGGGGCCAGCGTGCAGTCGTTCTACACAAGCAGCCGTTGGCAGAACATTTTGTCCGGCACGAAGCCGGGCGACTACGTGATGGCGCAGTTCGGCGCCAACGACAGCGGCTCTGTGGAAGGCCGACATGTCGAGGTGCCCGCCTTCCAGATGTTCTTCGGTCAGATGGCGGACGAGGTCAAAGCCAAACAAGGGACGCTCATTCCCGTCACACCGTCCGCCCTTCAAGAGTGGAGCGGCGGCAGGCAAGGCAACGCGCGGGTTGGTCCGTACGCGGCCACGCTGATCGCGCTGGGCCCGATGAAGAACGTTCTGGTCGACGATCTGAACGCGCGCAGCGTGGAATACCTGAACACGATCGGCCAAACCGCCGCGATGCAGATCTACAAGGCCGGCGACAAGGCGCACTTCACGAAGATGGGCGCCACGGTGATGGCGAGATTCGTCGCCGAGGAATTGCGTCGCATCGGCAGTCCGTTGGCCGCGTACCTCAAATAGCCTGCCGAAAGGCGCCCCGGCTGAACCGACGCAACACGATGCGACCGCGCCACACGCGTAAGGACGCACCTTCAATCCTTCGGCTACGGTTGCCTCTTCACGCGTCGCCAGTTCCAGGCGTCGCAGCAACGGGAGTCACATTGATGCTCACGCACATGTTTGCCCGAGGAACCAACGTGAGGTCCGTTCCTGAAGCGCGTTCGTCGCGATTCTCACAAATGATCGTCCTGGGCGGCGTCCTCGCGCTGTCGGGATGGGGATGCCTGCCGCCCGGCGAAGATACCGCCAGCGACGCGGGACCGCCGCCGCCGGCCGGAACGGGCGGGGCCATCGCGGCGGGAGGCCATGGCGGCGGCGTGACCGTCGGCAGCGGAGGAGGCGCGGCCGCGACCGGAGGAGGAACCGCGAACGGTACGGGGGGCGCGATCGTCGGAAGCGGCGGCAGCAATCCGGGAAGCGGCGGCGCCTCGTCAGGGGGAGCAAGTACCGGTGGCGCGGGCGGCGCGGGCACGGGCGGCGCGGGCACCGGCGGCACGGGCACCGGCGGGCGCGGCGGCGCGACGACCGGCGTTGGCGGAACGGGAACAGGCGGAACCGGAACAGCGGGAACGGGCGCTGGCGGCGCGGTCGAGATCCCTCCCGTCGCGGCGTGCGCCACCAACCAGATGTTCATGTGTACGGGTACGACCGAGATCGCCTGCCATTTCGGAGGCACCCCGGGCAACTACGAGGTGACCGTCGAGCTGGGCGGCGCGGCCGCCGGCAACACGATGATCGAAGCGGAGGCCTTCCGCAGAATGCTGCCGGCGTTGGCGACGACGGCCGGCCAGACCCGGCGGTTCTCGTTCGTCACGAATGTTCGCGTTTACGAAAACGAACCGGTGCGGCCCGACCAAAGCGGCACATCCAAGGGCATCGCCGGTCTGGACGTGTATTTCCGCGGAACGACGCCCAAGATGACATCAATCTGCTTCGCACCCGCGGCCAAGCCGCTGATGATCTGGATCGCGGGGGATTCCACGGTCACCGATCAGGCAAGCCAACCCTTCGCGGGTTGGGGCCAACACCTGCCCCAACATTTCGTCAGCCCGATCTCCGTCGCCAACTACGCCGATTCGGGAGAAAGCTCGGCCAGTTTCGTCGGCAACGCGAAACTGTGGGGCGCCATCAAGGCGGGAATGAAAGCGGGCGACTGGGTCATGATCCAGCTTGGCCACAACGACAAGACCATTTCGGCGACCGCCTTTCAGTCGAATCTCACCAGAATGCTGACGGACGCCAAGGCCGCGTCGGTCAACGCGATTCTGATCACCCCGATCTCAAGAGGCCCGGGCACGGGAACCCAACACGTCAGTTCGGCGGGGGCGAACCTGCCGCAGATCATCCGCGACCTGGGAAAAAGCCAGAACGTACCTGTCATCGACCTGACCGCGATCACGGCGGCGTGGATGCAGACCGTCAGGTGGCAGGACTACTACGTCTCGGGGGACGCCACGCACACCAATGCGCTGGGCGCGGATATCTTCTCGGGGTTCGTAAAAGATGCCGTCAAGGCGCAGGGACTGGACCTGGCGAGGTACCTGCGGAACTAGACTAGATCCCCAAGCGCGCGTGTAAGCGCGCCCGCGTCTGACGCCGATGTGAATCGCGCACGGCCGTAGAACGCACGACACCCACGATTCCGAAACGCTCCGTGGAACCCGAGACGACGTCATTCACCGACACACCTCGGTCGCCGACAGTGAAATCGAGCGTGAACCAACGCGGCGACGCCATCGTTCCACTATGCAACGGTGACCGTTGCCACGCGAACTAACCCCGACCAGGCGTGCGGATTCCAGTCTCCAGAAAACCGACCACGGTTTCCGTCATCGCGCGCACGCCGGCAGCGTTGCCGCGTAGGCCGCCCACGTTCGTGTCGAGGATCAGCATGGACAGACCGTGGACCAGCGACCACGCGGCAAGCGCCAGTTGATCGGGATCTCCTTTTCGGATTCGGGAAAGCGCGATTCCCTCGGCGACCAGATCGCGCAGCACGTGGTACGCCTCGTCACCGGCCGCCCGCAACGATGCGGATGCCGTCGACACGTCGCAATCATCGCCGCCCCCGCGTCCGAAGATGGTTCGAAAGTAACCGGGGTGTTCCAGCGCGAACGATACGTACCCCACGGCTGACGCGCGCAAACGCGCCAGCACGTCCGTCGATCCGCAGCCGTCGATCTCCAGCCGCATGCGCCGGGTCAGCAGGTGGAATCCTTCCTCGGCGATGGCCTGAACCAGCGCGTCCTTGTCGCGAAAATGCCGATAGGGGGCCGCGTGGCTGACGCCGGCCAATTGGGCCGCGGCGCGCAGGCTCAGGCCGGCGACCCCGCCCTCGGTCAATAGCTTCAGACCCGCCTGAATCAGCGCGGGGCGCAGATCCCCGTGCTGGTAGCTGTCTGCGCGTTTGCGGGCAACCCGGATGGCCATCTTGGACGACCATCCTAGCATGTTGTCATTGCAAACATTTATGTTGACGACGTAAACCTATTATGTTTACAGTGTCATCATCATGCCAAGGAGACATTCCATGAACAACTTCATCACGCTGGTTTCGCGACCACGACCCTGGATCCTGCGGCAGGCTCGCTCGCTGTGGACGGCGCACCGACCCCTGGCGGGGGTGACCGCGGGCTCCGTGATCCTGCTGATCGCCGCCCTGATCCTGCAAACGCTCGACGGTCGGATCATTCAAGGATCCCCCGCGTGGATGAAGCCCGCCAAATTCGCGGCGTCGATCGCGGTGGCGGCACCGGTTCTGGCCTGGATTGTCGCGCAAATGCGCGAGGCGCGGCGCTACGCGCGCCTGCACAAGGCGGCCTCCGTGATCGCGGCCTTGTCGCTGCTTGAGCTTGTCATCATCACGGTGCAGGCAGCACGTGGCATTCCCAGCCACTTCAACAACGCCACAACCATCGACGCCGCCCTGTTCAGTGTCATGGGTGTCGCGATCACGGTGTTCTGGCTGGCCGAGGTGATCATCACAATCGGTGCCTTTCGCTTTTCGTTCGCTACGCCCGTTCGGACGTGGGGCATTCGCCTCGGCCTGGTCGGGACTTTGCTGGGCGCCGGCATGGGATTCCTGATGCCGCGCCCCACGCCCGACCAGTTGGAAAGCCTGAGTGCCGGGCGCGCCACGCCCGCACTGGGCGCGCATGGCGTCGGCGTTCCCGACGGGGGCCCGGGGTTGCCCGTCACACGCTGGAGCGTCCAGGGCGGCGATCTACGCGTCCCGCACTTCATCGGTCTGCACGCTTTGCAGGGCCTGCCATTGGCCGCGATCCTTCTGGAACGTCGCAGGCGCCGTGTCGCGCGTGGTTCGGTCCCGACGGCGCGCGCGATCCAGCAGCGCGACACACAGCTGGTGCTTGGCCTGGGCGTTGCGTGGGTCGGCGTGACGTTGGTGACCCTGTGGCAGGCACTGCGTGGCCAACCGGTGGTTGCGCCCGACGCCGCCACGATGCTGGCGTTTTTGACCGTACTGACATCCGCGATGGGAATCGCCTTTTTCCGGTCGAACCGCCAACCGGCCGGCGCGCGGATCGCTGGGTCCGCTTCTCGCGTAGAGGTCGCGTGATCGCCCCCCGTCGCGGTTCAATCTCGGACCGCTGACGACTGGACCCACCGACGACTGGACCCGCCGCCGTGGTTCTCCGCGCGCGAACCTGGGTCAACTTGCTGCTAGCTTCACGCGGTCGAAGCAGAAAACCAAGGCAAGGACACCATGGATTCCCATCACTTTTTCATGAACGCACTGGCGTTTCTGGCCGCTGCGATCGTGGCGGTTCCCCTGTTCAAGCGCCTGGGGCTGGGTTCGGTATTGGGATACCTCGCCGCGGGAGCGCTGCTGGGCCCGTGGAGTCTGCGCCTGGTCGACGACGCGGACAGCATTCGCAGCTTCTCCGAGATCGGCGTCGTGTTGCTGATGTTCGTCATCGGACTTGAACTGCTGCCCCGCCGATTGTGGGAGATGCGTGCCCAGGTGTTTGGCCTGGGCGCGGCGCAGGTATTCGGCACGGGCCTGCTGATCGCGGCCGTGGCGCTGGCGCTGGGGCTGCGGGGTCCAGGCGCCCTGGTGATCGGTCTGGGGCTGGCGCTGTCGTCGACCGCATTCGCGATGCAGGCGTTGGCCGAGCGCAACCAACTGGCCGCGCCGCACGGCCGCAGCGCATTCGCGATCCTCCTGTTCCAGGATCTCGCGGTCATTCCGTTGCTGGCGGTGTTGCCGCTGTTCGGCGGTTCGTCCACGACGCTGGTGTCCGATGCATCGGCGCCGACGGCGTGGATAGCCGTCGCCAAGGGTGTCGCGTCCGTGGTGGCGGTGGTGCTGGGTGGACGCTTCTTGTTGCGGCCGATCTTTCGCCTGGTCGCCAGCGCGCGCAGCCCCGAGGCACTGACCGCGACCGCGCTTGGGGTCGTGGTCGGCAGCGCCCTGCTGATGGAGGCGGTTGGGCTGTCGATGGCGTTCGGCGCGTTTTTGGCGGGCGTCCTGCTGGCCGACTCGGAATACCGTCACGAAATTGAAGCCGACATCGAACCGTTCAAGGGGTTGTTGCTGGGCCTCTTTTTCATGTCGGTCGGAATGTCCGTGAATTTCACGCTGGTGGCCCGGCATCCGGTCCTGGTCGTGGGACTGGCGGTCGGCCTGGCCGCGCTGAAGACCGCCGCCGCCTACGTGGCGGCGCGGGTGGCAGGGACGTCGCGCGGTGGGGCCCGCATGCTGGCACTCACGATCTCCCAAGGGGGAGAATTCGCATTTGTTTTGTTCGCGGTGGCCGCGGGTCAGGGGCTGCTGTCCCGCGATGTGGTCGACCTGCTGGTCGTCGTGGTCACGTTGTCGATGGCGACCACGCCTCTGGTTTTGGCGATTGACGATCGCCTCCGCGACCGCCGGAAGGACATCGGTCGCCCCGAAGGCCCAGCCCCGGTCGTGGACGAAGCCGAGGTCCTGATCGCGGGCTTCGGCCGTTTCGGACAGATTGTCGGACGCGTGCTGGCGGTGCGGGGAATCGCCTTCACCGCGCTCGATCAGGATCCACAGCACATCGAATTTCTGGCGAAGTTCGGCTCGAAAGCTCAC
The DNA here is from genome assembly GCA_031407985.1 of Pseudomonadota bacterium. GTDB lineage: Bacteria > Myxococcota_A > Polyangia > Fen-1088 > Fen-1088 > FEN-1088. Next base: position 8,676 of record JANOJB010000253.1, read on the forward strand.
TTCGGCGATGTATCTAGGCTTGACCTGTTGCGGGCCGCGAAGGCCGGCAAGGCGCGCGTGCTGGTGCTGGCGATCGACGATGTCGAGGCATCCATCAAGACGGTCCAACTGGCGCAGCACAACTTCCCGAACCTGAAAATTCTGGCGCGGGCGCGCAACCGCATCCACGCCTACCGCCTGTTGGAGTTGGGCGTCGAAATCGTTAACCGCGAAACCTTCTTTTCCAGTCTGGAAATGGCCCGCGCGGTCTTGACCGGACTAGGACTTCCCGATTCCGTCGCGAACGAAACCATTCGCATTTTTCGGGACCACGACGAAGGCCAAATGCGCAAGGCTGCGAAACACAGGCAGGACACGAAGAAGCTGATGGAGATCGCCGCCGAAGGGCGAAAAGAGCTACAAAGCCTCTTCGACCAGGACCGGCGGTAGGCGTCGTGGGGGGCGCCCCACCGTCAGGGGATGTACGTCTTGCAGGTCGTCGAGCACATGGAGGTCCCACCGTTGGCGGGACCGAGATCGCACTGCTCGAAACCGACCGCCACCATGCCGTCGCCGCAGTACGGCGCCCGCTTGCATTGCGGTGAGCAGCCGCCGTAGGTGTTGTCGTTCTTACCGTCGTCGCATTCCTCGGGTCCGTTCTTGACGGCGTCCCCGCAGTAAGGCGCACGGTTGCATTCGGGCGCGCAACCGCCGTACGCACCCGTGTTGCCGGTGACACCGTAGTCGCATTCCTCGGGCGCTGTCTTCACGCCGTCGCCGCAGATCCCGGGTCGTCGGCAAGCGACGGTGCAGGTCGCATCGTTGGACGCCATGGGTTCGCACTGCTCGCCGTAGGCTTCCTGCAACACGCCGTCGCCGCAGCGGGGCGCCGGACCGCAGTTGGGCAGCGGTTGTGTCGGATCGCCGCAGGTGCCGTAGCTGCCGTCGTTGGCGCCGTCGTCGCAGGTCTCTTGCGGGGCTTGCGTCTTGCCGTCGCCGCAGTAACCGGCGCGCTGGCAGAGTGCGCTGCAACCGGTGTAGCGCCCGTCGTTCACGCCGTCGTCGCAGGTTTCGCCGTATTCGGTCTGCACCAGCATGTCGCCGCAACGGGCCGGCAGTTTGCAGCCCGGGGCGCAACCGCTGCCCGCGCCGTACGCGTCTTCGTTCTTGCCGTTGTCGCAGGTTTCGTTCGGCATCGTCACCGTGCCGTCGCCGCAGTACGGACCCAGGCGGCACATCGCCGTGCACTGGTTGTAACCGCCCAGGTTCATCGCGCCGTTGTCACACTGTTCACCGGCCGTCACCACGCTGTCACCGCAGGTCGGACCGCAGGCGCTGACGGCGCCGTTGAAACCGCCCAGGGTCAGTTTGTACGACGACGAACTTTTCTGACGTTCGGCCTGGAACACGACGATTTCGTAAACGCTGCCGGCGGTCATCCCGAACGCGTTGGCCGCGCTGATCGTGACCGTGCCACCGACGGGTGTGTGAATGCCACCCAGATCCACCGCCAGACGCCGGTTGACGAACACCCAGACGTCGTCGTCGCCCAGGAAATCCAGGGTGTACGTGCGACCGGCCTCGAACGGAAACCAGTACCGAACCTCACTGGTGAAGTGAAAGTTGTGCGCGGGGGCACCGGGCTCCATCGGCCAACTGGCGGCGTAGGGCGGGGGAATGGTCGCGGCCGGGCCGCGCTCGGCGGCGGGGGTGAAGGTGTCGCCGTCGACAGGAAAGAACAGCGGGTTTCCGTCGAGAAATCCGGTCCGGAAGGTCGCCGAATAGCTGTTGGCGCCGGTGATGCACTGGACCATCGTGTATCCCAGCGCCACATTGGTGTCGCATTCCGTGGTCCCGAACCGGGACGTGCAGGGGATCGGAAGACCGGCGGCATCCAGCATTTCGGAACCCACGTTGCCGCAGTAATACGCCGTGATCGTCAGCGGCCATTGCTCGCCGTTCGCGCCCCATCGGTTCACGTAGGCACCGGCACCGTTGTTCCACAGCGTCAGCGTCGACGCCGTGGTGTGATTCGTCCCGACGACGTTCCGGTACCACTGCATGAACGACGCGGCGCCGTTGATGTTGCCGGCCCCCGCCGCCCCGGCGAACGCGGGCTTGCCCTCGGCGTCCAGTTGCGCGCCCACCAGGCCCGTGACGGCCACGGCCTGTCCGGCAGCGCCGGTTTCGAAGTCCACGTGCGCGGTCAGGAAATCGCGGTACACGACGGGGACGGCGATCCGATCGCCCAGCGGCGGCCGCGCGCACGTGAATCCCGATTCAACCGTACACGTCGGCGAGCAACCGTCGCCGCCCAGGTTGTTGCCGTCCTCGCACGCCTCACCCAGCAACACGCCGTCGCCACAGCGGGGCGTGCAAGCCCCCGTCGCCGTCGCGCAAGCAGGTTCGTTCTGGCAAGTGCCCGAGCAGCCGTCGAACGGCATCGTGTTGCGATCGTCGCAGCCTTCGGAGCCTTCCTTGACGCCGTCCCCGCACACGGTGACGTGGCACGCGGTCGGTGGGGTTCCGGTACACGCCCAACCGGGATTCCAGCGGCAGGTGGTGGAACAGGCCATCGCGATGCTGGGAACGGCGGCCCCCGGATCACACTGCTCGTTGCCGATCACGATCCCGTCGCCGCAGTCGGGGATACACGGCGCCTTGCGCAGCGGACACACGTAGCCGCGTTCCAGCTGGCAGGTGGCCGAACAACCGTCTCCGGCCGCGGTGTTCCCGTCGTCGCATTTTTCGGCGCCCTCGATGGTGCCGTTGCCGCAACGGACTTCCGGACAAACGCAGCGCATACCCGGCACGCAACTGCAGCCGGCACCCTTGAGCTTGCAGTCAGCGGAGCAACCGTCACCGTCGACGGCGTTGCCGTCGTCGCACACCTCCCCCAGGGGAACGTTGACCACGCTGTCTCCGCAGCGCGCGGCGCGCGTGCAGGGCGATCCCGGCGTGGGACATCCCCACCCTGCTTCCAGCGCGCAGGCGGCGCTGCAACCGTCGCCTGCCGCCGCGTTGCCGTCGTCGCAGGTCTCGCCGGGCTCGACGCGCCGGTTGCCGCACACCGTGGTGGACACGCACCGTATACCCGGCACGCACGAGAACCCAGGATTTTGAAGGGTGCACGTCGCGTTGCAGCCGTCACCGTCGACGGCGTTGCCGTCGTCGCACACCTCGCCCGGGTTGATCGTGCTGTCCCCACACACGAACGCGCGCGCGCAGGCCCCGGCGGCGGGACAGGTCCAGTTCGGCTCGACCTGGCAGGCGCCGTTGCACCCGTCCCCGGCCAGCGCGTTGCCGTCGTCGCAGATCTCGATCCCACCCTGGTTGTTGATTCCGTCGCCGCACCCCGGGGGCATGGGCAGCGTGCAGGTGGGCGAACCGTCACAGCCCGTGCGGGTCTCGGCAATCTGGGTCCCTCGATCTGACATGGGCCCGGTCTCGACCGGCGCCGCATCCGATGGACTGCTGCCGCCACCTCCGCTAATCGCCGCACAGCTCGCGACGGCCAGGTTCAAAAATACGAAGCCCAGGAACGTCGGACGAGGACTGAGTTGCACGGTAGCCCTCCTCGGGGAAAAAGACGGCTCGAATCGCCGGCGGGGGGTCCGCCGTGCGGTGAGTATAGGGCCACCCTGCCGGCAAACCGAAACAGAATAGTCCCCAATCTCGGAGACCCGCCGAAACGCCCTCGCCGACAACCCACCCCTTCCATGAAGCGGCCCCGCCTTGTTCGAAGGTAAGGCTTTTGTAGTATTGTAAGGCGATGCCAAGCGCCAGCGTTACTTCAAAAGGGCAAATCACGCTTCCGAAAGAGGTGCGAGACAACCTGGGGGTCAGAACGGGCGATCGCGTCGCCTTTCGCGTTGGTTCCGACGGGCGCTATGTGATCGAAGCCGAGACGCTGGATCTGTTGGATATCCAGGGCGCGATAACGCCGCGTCGGAGTGGCGTGACGGTCGAGGCCATGAAACAGGTGGTGCGCCGCCGGGGGGCGGGTGCCCGGCGGTGATCGCCCTCGATACCAACATCTTGGTCCGCTTCCTGGTCAAAGATGACGAGGTTCAAACCCGTCGCGTGGTCGGCTTGATGAAGCGCGCCCAAGAGCGGAACGAGGTGCTGTACGTATCCGAGGTCGTCTTGTGCGAGTTGGTCTGGGTCCTGGAGACAAGCTACGGCGTGGGACGCGAAGAGATCGCCGCCAACATGGCCAAGCTGCTTCGCGCGCGTCAACTCAGCTTTCGCAACGCCGACCTTGTCGCAAGGGCGCTGGATGCGTACCAGATCGGACGCGGCGATTTTGCCGACTATCTGATCCGCGAGGACGCGCTGCTGGCCGGTGCCGACGTGGTGGCCACCTTCGACAAGGCGTTGCTGAGGGACAAGGGTTTTCGCCTTCCCTAGGAGCCTCGACCATGCCGCGATCACCGTGATCGCGAGAACGCGCTTCCGCCAAATCACTTCCACACTCTCATCGCTTGCCGGGCCTGTTCGGCGTGCGTTGGTCGAACTCGGGCGTCTCTTTTGTGTTGACATTCGATCCGGACGAGGCGACGCCAACACCAGTGGACACTGACCGCGGGTGTTCAGTCCGCCGGCCTACGGCATCGTGAACGTCGACCTCAAGGATGTCGACGACCACGTCTACCTGCGGGGGGGCGAAGGGTAAGCGCTGGGCTAGCGCGACAAGCAGCAGCACGAGGTCGACTTCGTCCTTGAGATTGCTCGGCGTCGGGATGTGGTGGCAATCGAATGCAAGAACGCAGCTCAAAATCTGGACCCTGCAAGTCTGCTTGCGTTTCCCAGGCGACATCCCCAGGGACGGAACCTCGTTGTCACGCTACGGGACACCGGCGAGCACAAACGATCCTTCGGCGAGATCGAGGTCGAATTCGTGCCCTACCTCAAACTGCCGCGTCTGCTCGACAAGCTCCGAGGAACGGAAGCGTAAAACGCCACGGCCATCGGACCTGGCGATATCAACCAACATTGGTGCTGTGGAGGGCGCTTTGGCGCCGCTCCACGTGGTGGCCACCTTCGACAAGGCATTGCTGAAAGACAAGCCGCCTCGGCGTGTCCGCACCCGGATCGTCACAACAGCAAGCGTTTGGGCTCGGTGTGGTCGGTGGCCGGCGGCCTGTGATCGCGGCGCGGATGGATCAGAAGCTTCAGGAGGGTCGGCAGAACGAACAGGCTGAGCGCGGTCGAGAACAGGATGCCCCCGATGACCACCGTGGCCAGCGGTCGTTGCACCTCGGCCCCCGCGCGTGTCGACAGGGCCATCGGAAGAAACCCGATCGCCGCGACCAACGCTGTCGTGATGACGGGCCGCAGGACGGCCGTGGCGCTCTCCTGATACGGGTCGCCCGTTCCACCGGTGGCCAGCCGGCGGTGCAGTTCGCTGGCCATGACGACCCCGTTCAGGACGGCCACCCCGCACAAGGCAATGAATCCGACCGCCGCAGGAATTGAAAATGGCAACCCACGCAGATACAGGGCGACAATTCCGCCAACCAGACTGAGGGGCACGCAGGCGAACACGCACGTGACCGTGCGCAACTCCCCGAACATGAGGAACAACATGACGAAGATGATTCCCAAGGAGATCGGAACCACGACGAGCAAGCGGTCCTTCGCGCGGGTGAAGTTCTCGAACTGACCCGCCCAGGCGATGTGATACCCCGCCGGAAGCTTGACCTTCGCCTCGACAAGCGCGCGGGCCTCGGTCACGTAGCTCACCAGATCGCGGCCGCGAACGTTGGCTTCGACCAAGAGGCGCCGTTCCAAAGCTTCGCGGTTGATGGTCGCGGGCCCCTCCCGTACGTCAATGGTGGCCACCTGCGCAAGGGGCACCATCGCGCCATTGGGGGAGCCGACGGGGACCTCGCCGATCGATTGCGGATCCGATCCAGGCGGGGGCAACATCAAAGCGATGTCGAAGCGACGTGGCCCGTCGAACACCTTACCCGCGAACACTCCGGCGCGCGCGGCCTCCACGGTCGCCAGCACCTCGGCGGCGGGAATGCCGTAACGCGCGGTCCGGTTGCGATCAACCGTTACGTTCAGCAACGGCAAGCCGAGCATGCGCTGAACGCGCAGGTCCCCGGTTCCGGGAATGTTCCGCAGGACGTCACCGATCTCATCACCGATCGTTTTCAGGGTCTGCAGGTCATACCCAAACACTTTGATCGCAAGGTCCGCCCGCGAACCGGACAGGAGCTGATTGACCCGATCCTCGATGGGCTGCGAAACGGCCACGAACGTCGCGGGCACCTCGGTCTCAATCGCGCGTTTCATTGCGTCCCCAAGGGCATCCATGTCCTTGGCGGTGACCCATTGACTGGGAGGCTTCAGCTTCACGCGCACCGCGGATTCGTCGGGACCGCATGGGTCGGTGGCAACCTCCGCGCGGCCCAAGCGGGTGACCACGGACTCGACTTCGGGGAAGCGGGCGACCACCTCCTCCACCTGGCGGGCCAGGTTCTGCGCGGTGCTCAGGGCGACCGACGGGATCCGCCTCACGTCCAGCGCAAACTCTCCTTCGTCCAGGCGGGGCACGAATTCCGCCCCCAGCGCCCCGGCGAAGGGTATCGCAATCACCAACGCGCACGCCGCCGCGGTGAGAGGAAACGCCGGCTTCTTCAACCCCCGGCGCAGCAGATTTCCGTAACCCTCGGTCAGTCGTTCGAAGAACCCGCCGTGCTTCTTGGGGCGTCGCGAGGTTCGAAGCGCCAGGGCGCAGACGGCCGGGAAGAAGGTCAGGGTGAACAGAAGGGCGCCCCCCAACGCCAGCGCGACGGTGATCGCCATCGGCCGAAACATGCGGCCTTCGACCCCCTCCAGTGCCATCAAGGGCAGGTAGACCAGCAGGATGATGGCGACCGCGAACGTGACCGGCTTGGCGGAGCGCCTCATCGCCCGGGACACCACGCGCGGCACCTCCTCGGGCGACGGTCGCTCCTTGTCGATGGCATGCAGCGCTCCCTCCAACATGATAATCGCGCCGTCCACCAGCAACCCGAAGTCGATAGCTCCCAGCGACATCAAGTTTCCCGTAACCCCCAGCTGCCTCATCCCGATGACCGCGACGCCCATCGACAGCGGAATCGCCGCGGCCGCCAGGAGGCTACCCCGAAAACTTCCCAGCATTAGGAACAGGACGCCTATCACTAACGCGGCACCTTCAATCAAATTGATGCCGACCGTGGTCAACATACGATCGATGAAATCGGCGCGATCGTAGTAGCTGCGAATCTTGACGTCAGGGGGGAGGTCTTTCTGGATCTCCGCCAGCTTGAGCTTGACGCTTTCGACGACCTGGCGCGAGTTCTGGCCAATCAGCATCATCACCGTGCCGGCGACGATCTCGCCCTTGCCGTGCATGGTGACCACGCCGTAGCGCAAGGCCGCCCCCACATTGACCTCCGCGATACGCCGCAACAGCACGGGAGTGCCGTCGGCGTCCACCTTCAAGACCGTATCCGCGATGTCATCGGCGTCTTTGAACTGCGCCTCTCCGCGAATCACCATTTGCTCGTCGAACTTCTCGATGTAGCCGCCGCCGACGTTGCCGTTGTTCTCTTTCAGCGCATCCAACACCTCGCGGAGAGTCAGCTTGAACCCTGTCATCTTCCTGGGGTCCAGGATGACCTGATACTGCTTGGACTCGCCCCCCATCGAGTTGATCTCGATGACCCCCGGTACCGAACGCAGCTTGTAAGCAACGACCCAATCAAGGAGGGTGCGCAGCTCCATCGGACCCTTCTTGTCGGATTCCAGGTAGAATTCGTAAATCTCACCCAGGCCCGTGGACACCGGGGCCATTTCGGGTCGACCGTAGCCCGGCGGGATGTCCGCCTCGGTCAGTTTGAGTCGCTCGCTGACAACCTGGCGGGCGAACCACAATTCCGTCTCATCGCTGAAAACCAAGGTAATTGCCGAAAGCGCGGTCTTGCTGACCGATCGGATCTCGCGCAGGCCGGGAAGGCCGTTCATCGCGGTTTCAATCGGGTACGTTAGGTATTGCTCCACCTCCGCGGGCGAGAGGCCCGGGGCCGTGGTCAGAATCCCGACCTGAACATTGGTTACGTCCGGCACGGCGTCGATCGACAGCCGGGGCAAGGTCGCCAGGGCCGCCGCCATGACAATGAGGCCGACCGCCACCGCGACGCCCCTGCGCCGAATCGATCCTTCGACCAGACGTTCGAGGACAGTCACGCCGCTTTCCCGCCAAATAGTCCAGACATCGCGCTGGGAAGATAGCGAGCGACTCCGCTGTTGCAGCTTACATCGACATTACATTTTCGTAATCTCACCGGCGCGGGTTCGATCCACCGACGGGGAGACCTAGACTCGGCTGCCCTAACTTGAAGATACTTTTTGTTGAAGACGATCAGCGTCTGGCGCGCCTGCTGACCCGTGCCTTTCGCGAAGAGGGCTTCGTCGTGGATGTGTCCACGACCGGAGAGGACGGCCTGTCCCAGGCGCTGGCGGGTATCTACGATCTCTTGGTGCTGGACTGGATGCTGCCGGATCTCGACGGCCTGTCCCTTTGCAGGAAGCTGCGCGAACGGGGTCAGGCGCTGCCCATCTTGATGCTGACCGCGCGAGCCGAGTTGGCGGAGCGCGTAATGGGCTTGAATGCGGGGGTGGATGACTATGTGGTCAAGCCATTCGAACTGGAGGAACTGATAGCCCGCGTGCGGGCCCTGCTGCGCCGGGCAGGCGCGCCCGGAAAGATTCTGGTCGGCGAACTGGAGATCAACTGCCTGAGCCGGCGCGTGACCGTCAAGGATTCGTTAATCGACCTAACGACCCGCGAGTATGCCCTCTTGAATCACCTGGCACGAAAAGCAGGGGCGACGGTCACGCGTTCGCAACTGTTGCACCACGTCTGGTCGGCGCGATTCGACCCCGGGTCGAACCTGGTCGAGGTTCATGTCAGCCGGCTGCGTGAAAAGCTTGGCGAACGTGCGTGGATGCTGGAAACGGTTCGTGGCAGCGGCTACCGGCTGCGCGTGGAGCGTCCAGCCTCGCCATGACCATGACCTTTCAGGCGCGAATGATCGTCGCCGTCACGGCGTTCACGCTGCTGACCCTGGGCGTGGCGTTCGCCGTGATTTCGGTGGCCGTGCATCGAAGCCAGGAACAGCACCTGGACCGATCCCTCCTGGCCGTCGCGCGCGCCGAGGCCATTGAGGTTTCCCGCGCGGGTCTCGCCAGTTCGGCCGTCGCTGACGGCGCCAGTCCTGGCGCAACCCATCTGGGGCGCCTGCCAAAATTCCGCGCAATCTACGATCACGACGGACGCCTGGTTGTGGCGACGCGGACGCCTGGAGGCACCCCGACGCCGCGGGACTTCCGGCAACATCGGGCGAACACCTGTTTTGATGTCTGGTCAGGTGACGTACACCTGCGCGCGGCGTTCGTCGAGATTCCGAAGCACAGCGGAGCCGTGCTTGTGCTGGCGGTTCCCCGTACGGATCTGGACGAAGACGAGGTCTTCTTGCGACGGGCGATGGAGCTGGTGTTCGGCGTGGCGGTGGCATGGACGGTGGTGGTCACGACGTGGATCGTCCGTCGGCTCACCCGTGCCCATCGGCGCATCACGCAGATCGCGCGCCGGGTGGCGGCCGGGGATATGTCCGCCCGGGTCGGCCTGACTCTCGCCGGAGGCGACGAAGTCCAGCTCGCTCGTGACATCGACGAGATGATCGATCGCCTTGCGGATCTCCTGAACGCTCAACGCGTGTTCATCGCCCACGCCGCCCACGAACTGCGCTCGCCGTTGGCGGCCCTGTACGGTGAACTGTCCCTGTCCTTGCGGCGCTCGCGCGATGCGAACGAATACCGACGGACCGTCGAAGACGCATTGGTTTCCGCACGCCAGCTGAAGGGACTCGCGGAGGATCTGTTGGCGGTCGCGCGCCTTGGCGTTGCGCCGCCCCCGACGACCGAACCGGTCAACGTACGCGAAGCCATCGAGGATGCCGCGCGCATCGCCGTCAGCGAAGACACGAGCTCCCGGGCGTCGCTGGAGATAACGGGCAACTGTCAGTCCACGCTGGCAGGCACCAGGGACGTCGTTCGTTTGTTTCGGAACCTGATCGAGAACGCCCTCCGGCACTCCCCCCCCCACGGAATAGTTCGATTGGTCCTGACCGACACGGAAGATCAAATCGCCGTCACCGTTGCGGACGAAGGACCCGGAATCGCGGAGAAGGATCGCCATCGGATCTTTGCGGCGTTCTACCGGGGAACGTCCGTCCCGACCGTCGCCGGGGCGGAGGTGGGACTGGGGTTGACGATCGCCCGCAGCATCGCCCGCGCCTATGGGGGCGATGTCGTTCTACGGGAATCAACCCAGGCCGGGGCCCAGTTCACCGTCACCTTGCCGGCGGTGCCAGCCAAGCAGGCGCAACCGGACGACGCGGCTCCGTCCGCCGCCGCGCCCCCGCTTCACGCATGATCAGCCTGTCGCGGTCAAAATCCGGCTTGTCCGGGCGCGCGCGGGAACGGGATCACGTCGCGGATGTTCGCCATGCCGGTCGCGTAGATGATTGTGCGTTCCAGGCCCAGGCCGAAACCCGCGTGCGGGACGGTGCCGTAGCGGCGCAGGTCGCGGTACCACCAGTAGGCCTTGGGATCCAACTCGGCCTCGACCAAGCGCGCGTCCAGCACTTCCAGTCGTTCCTCGCGCTGCGAGCCGCCGATGATCTCGCCGATCCCGGGCGCCAGCACGTCCATTGCCGCCACGGTTTTCCCGTCGTCGTTCAGGCGCATGTAGAACGCCTTGATCTCCTTGGGGTAGTTCATGACCACCACGGGACGGCCGACGTGTTCCTCGGTCAGCCAGCGTTCGTGTTCGGATTGCATGTCGATGCCCCATCGCACGGGGAACTCGAAACTCTTGCCACTTTTTTCGAGAGCGGCGATGGCATCGGTGTAGTCCATGCGTTCGAAGCTGGCGGTCACGAAACGTTCGAGACGCGCAATGCAATCCTTGTCGATTCGATCGGCGAAGAATTTCATGTCGTCGCCGCGTTCCTCCAACAGCGTCTTGAAGATCGCCTTCAGAAAACGCTCGGCCAGATCGGCGTCCGCCGCCAGGTCGGCGAATGCGATCTCGGGCTCGATCATCCAGAACTCGGCCAGGTGGCGGGACGTGTTGCTGTTCTCGGCGCGAAACGTCGGACCGAACGTGTAGACCTTGGACAGCGCCAGGCAGTACGCCTCGACATTCAACTGGCCGCTGACGGTCAGGAACGCCTCGCGCCCGAAAAAGTCCTTCGAAAAATCAACCTTGCCGTCGCTGGTCTTCGCCAGCGCGCCCAGGTTCGCGATGTCGAGGGTGCTGACGCGGAACATCTCCCCTGCCCCTTCGCAGTCGCTGGCCGTGATGATGGGCGTGTGAATCCAGAAGAAACCCTCGTCGTGGAAAAAACGATGAATCGCCATGCTGATGCAGTGGCGCACGCGGCTAAGCGCGCCCAGCGTGTTCGTGCGCGGACGCAGGTGGGCGACCTCGCGCAGGTATTCCAGCGTGTGGCGCTTCTGTTGGATGGGATACGTTTCAGGATCCTCGACCCAACCGACGACCTCGACCGCGCGCGCGGCGATCTCCACCGCCTGCCCCTTGCCCTGGCTTTGCACCAAGGTCCCGACGACGACGATCGCGCAGCCGGCGCCCAGCTTGCCGATCTCGGTGTGATAGTTGGGCAAGTCGCCTGGCGCGACCACCTGGATCGGATCAAAACAAGAACCGTCGTGCAGGTGGATGAACGATAGCCCCGCCTTCGAATCGCGGCGCGTCCGCACCCAGCCGCGGACCGTTACCGACGATCCAACCGGCACACGTCCACCAAGAGCGCGGGCCACGCTGATCACCTCGGATGTCGGAACATTTGGGGATTCCATCTCGCGCAAATGCTATCTCAGACCGGACGGATGCAGGAACGGGTGAAAACGACATGAAGGTCATTCTTTTGGGAGCGACGGGCATGGTGGGCCAGGGCGTCCTGCGCGAATGCCTGCTGGATGAAGGCGTGGACGCGGTGC
>JANOJB010000292.1:0-3057 GCA_031407985.1 Pseudomonadota bacterium
GAAGCTGACCCGCGACATGCCCGCGGCCTTCGGCGTGATGATCGACTTCGACACGCTGATGGGCAGGACCTTCCACCGCGCGCCCGCGGAGTTCGACATGAACTTCTTCACGCCAGAGGCACTGGCCACCACCGTCTCGGCCGCGCTGGGCAGCGCGGAGCGCTATGTCTACCTGTGGAGCGTCTCGATGGACTGGATTGGCGTCTCGACGCAGCCGCCCCCCCCGGACGCCTACGTGCAGGCGTTGGTCAACGCCCGGCGCTGACCGGGGTTCCTGCCCGGTTCCTGCCCGGGACCTGCCCGGGACCTGCCCGGTGCCTGCCCGGTGCCTGCCCGGTTTCGTGCGCGCGATTGAATCTGGTAGGAGTGGCGCGCAATGAATCCCACGTCTGTTGACCCGTTCGCTGCCTTGCGTGCGAGCGTGCTCGGCGCCGTGCACGCTGCCTTTCCCGAAGTGGAATCCTCCGACGCCGCGTTGCACAGGTCAGTCCACGCCGACTATCAGGCCGACGTCGCGCTGGCGCTGGCGCGGCGCCTGGGAAAACCGCCGCGCGAGGTGGCGGCGGCGGTCGCGCTGCACCTGACCCCGGACGATCTGATCGCCTCGGTGGTCGTGTCGGGACCGGGCTTTTTGAACATCACGCTGACCGACACGTTTCTGGGGCAGGCGCTGGCCGCGATGCTGGCGGATCCGCGGGCTGGCGTGCCGTCGGCCGACCCGAAAGCCAAGGTGGTGATCGACTATTCGGCGCCCAACGTCGCCAAGGAAATGCACGTGGGCCATATCCGCAGCACGACGATCGGCGACGCGCTGGCGCGCTTGCTGGAATGGCAGGGCCACGAGGTCATTCGCCAAAATCACATCGGCGATTGGGGCACGCCCTTCGGGATGCTGATCGAGCACCTTCTTGACCAACGGGCCACGGGCGGCGACGCGAACCTGCGTGAGCTGAACGCGTTCTACCAGGCCGCGCGGGCCAAGTTCGACACTGATCCGGCATTTGCCGATCGAGCCCGACATCGCGTCGTGTTGTTGCAGGGCGGGGACGCCGAAACGCTGACGCTGTGGCGCCGCGTGGTGGACGTGTCGATCGAACACATGGACGCGATCTACCGCCGCCTGGGCGTGACGCTTAAGCCGGTCCATGTGGCGGGTGAAAGCAATTACAACTCCGATCTTCCGCGCCTGGTCGCCGAGCTTCAGGAAAAGGGCTTGGCACGCGAAAGCGAGGGCGCAATCTGCGTCTTTCCACCCGGATTCACGGGACGCGAAGGCGAGCCGGTCCCGCTGATCTTGCGCAAGCAGGATGGTGGCTACGGTTACGCCACCACCGATCTCGCGGCCCTACGTCACCGGGTTTCCGACCTTGGCGCCTCACGCCTGGTCTACGTCGTTGGCGCGCCGCAGACGCAGCATCTGGCGATGGTCTTCGCGGTGGCCCGGATGGCCGGTTGGGTGGGTCCGGACGTCCGCCTGGAACATGTCGCGTTTGGTTCGGTTCTGGGACCCGACAAGAAGATGTTCAAGACACGCGCGGGTGACACCGTTCTGCTGACGTCATTGCTGGACGAGGCCCACGAGCGGGCCGCGCGCACCGTCGAGGAGAAGGCACGCGATCTGGACGCCGCGACCCTGCTGGAGATCGCGCGTGCCGTGGGCATCGGCGCGATCAAATACGCCGATCTGTCGAACGACCGTTTGAAGGACTACGTGTTCGACTGGAATCGCATGTTGGCGTTCGAAGGCAACACGGCGCCGTATCTGATGTACGCCCACGCGCGGTTGTGTTCGATCGCGCGCAAGGCGGTGACCGAGGGTTCACCTGCGGGATCGGGAGCAGGAACAGGCACAGGAACAGAACCCGTGCTGCTTGCCGCACCGGCCGAGCGAGCCCTGGCGCTGGAACTGGTCCAGCTACCGGCAACAATCGAACGCGCCGGCGAAGGATTGCAGCCACATCGTCTCTGCCAATATCTGTACGACCTCGCCCAGACGCTGACTCGTTTTTACGAAGAATGTCCGGTGCTCAGTTCCGAGGGATCCGTGCGCGCGTCGCGTTTGTCCCTGTGCGCGTTGACCGCGAAGGTGTTGGCCCAGGGCCTGGACCTACTGGGCATCGCGGCACCCGCACGGATGTGAAACCTGGTGCTCTCCAATCACGGACGCCGGCGGGCGTTCACCACCCACTTAACTCAACCTAACCAAAAGCAAAAAGCCCAGGACTACCGGGCCTTTCCTGCCTGGATCGAGCGACGATTGCGCGGGCGCGCTATCATCGAAACCATGAGCGTCACCTTGAACGTGGTCAAGATCGCTGGCGAAGCGAAATAGATGGCGCCGGCAGAAGCGTTGAATGCGTTAGTCGGGGAGACAGTAGAGATAGCCGCAGGTAACGGGACTAGTTGAGCACCTAGATTGAAGGTGACCCGGCGGCGACGCGCCCGAGCATGCGGGGGATCTCAAGCATGGACAGCCCGGCAGAACTCGGGGCTCCACACCCGATTCAGGTGATAACAGGGCGGCGGCCACCCGCAACTGACGCCACCATCCCCCGGTGGTGCCCGAATCGACGACAGTGTCCCCAGCTCAATACAGCGCTTGGGTGTCGCCTGCGATGGACATGGCCAGCGTGGTTTTGCCCACCTGGCGCGGGCCGATCAGCGCGACCGCGGCCAGCCGATCCAAGGCCTTCTGAACCAAAGCCAAGGCGCGCCGTGGGATCATCCTTGTAAATTGAACGTCTGGTGTTTGATTTGCAATGATCACAGGTGGTCAATACGGCGTCGACATCGCATCGAAGGCTGCGACGTCGAGCTGGATCAGGCAGAAGCCGTTGCCGAAGGGATCGGCCATCAGCACCATGCGCCCCCATCGGTACGATTCGATCTCCGACTCGGCGCGCGCTCCCGCCCCCACCGCGCTGGCCAATGCCTGTGCGACGTTCTCGACGCAGAAGTCGACATGGACCGGGGTCCAGTGGCGGGCGTAGTCGCGGGGGGCGTCGGCGCCGGGGAACGGCGGCTTCGCGGCCGCCTTCTCCAGCAGGTAGACGGGCA
>JANOJB010000308.1:0-4307 GCA_031407985.1 Pseudomonadota bacterium
CTTCAATTCCTGCGCGCGCGCCAGATCGCCGACGCGGATCTCGCCGCCGATGCACTTGGCGCCCTGCCCCCACTTGAGCTCGATCGTGTCCAGCCCGTGCTTGTTCAGCACGTACTCGGCCACGCCGAAGCGCGTGTCCTCGACGTTCATCTGCACCAGGATCTCGCCATAGCCCTCGTGGTAGCGACGGTAGGTCTCGATCCGGCGATCCATCTCCGGCGAGCTCTTGACCTTGCCGTTGGCGTCCAGCACCAGCTGCGGGTCGATGCCGCAGACGTTCTCGCCGCAGACCAGCGTGATCCCCGAGATCGCCGTGCCGATCGCGAAGTGCTCCCAGTTCTTGCGCGCGATTTCGGTCAAGCCGAGCGCCCCAGTGAACATCTACCTGGGAAATGCCTTTGAGAGCACTTCCTTCCACCATCTTGGCGTCCTGACCTTGACGCCAAATCCTTCAAGCTTCTCAGGCAGTTCGCGATGTTGGCCTATCATCCTCGGATTCAGCCGACTTGACATTGCGGCGGTCCAAAGGGCCTTGGCAATCTTCTTGTTCTTCAGCAACTTCTCGACTGAGGAAGTCTCGGGATGACCCGGTTGATGTTTTAGCTTGTGCGGGCAGGCCGAGAAACTCGAGGCTGTAGGCGTCCTTGAACTCCTCGATCGCCGTCGGGTGCAATTGTGTCATCACTGCTGACACTTTCTTCCGGCCGGTTGCTTCATCTTCGCGGTCATGCGCTCCTGCGCGACAACAAGCAAAGACTGAAGTGATGGTAATCATAGCGATTATGGAAGCGGGCACTCCCTGTCACGGAGCGCCATTTTCGGGAAGAACCGCTCGCACGACGCCGGCAAGCTGTTTCGCCGTTGGCAGTTTGCCCTTTAGATCCGCCGGCAATTTCGACTGGAGCTGATAGGCGGCCACACCGATGGGGTTCTTTTTCGTGCGCAGGGCATACTCGACTTCCACGTCATCCTTTTCAGCGCACAGGATGATGCCGATAGACGGTTGGTCGTCATCACCGCGTTCTGTATCGTTGAGCAGATTCAGATAGAAATCCATCTTGCCCGCGTACTCCGGCTCGAACGGCCCGACTTTCAGTTCGAAGGCCACCAACGCCTTGAGAAAGCGGTGGTAGAAGAGCAGATCGACGAAATACTCCTTCTGTCCCAAGACCAGCCGGTGCTGGCGGCCGACGAAGCAAAAGCCGTAACCGAGCTCGAGGAGGAACGCCTGCAGGCGGGAGATCAACCGGTCCTCCAGTTCCCGCTCCTTAACCTCCCGGCGGATGCCGAGGAATTCCAGATTATAGGAACTCTTCATCATCTCGTCGGCCTGCTCGGCGAGATACTCCGGCAAGGCGAGGGGGAAGTTGTGCGTCTTTTTCTCGGTGACGGCACGTTCGTAAGCCCTGGCCTTGATCTGGTTGAGCAGAACATTGCGCGACCAACCGAACCGCGAGGTAGCCTGGAGATAGTAGAGGCGGGGGGCGGGCTCGGCGAGCTTCTTGAGGATGAGAAGGTTCTGTCCCCAAGGAACAGTGGTCAGGAGTTCAAGACATGGAATTGTCGCGCCACCGTCGATGGCGACTCCTCTCGGGCTCGTTTCTGGAACAGCTTGTCCCAGAATTGCCGATCGCCCGCCCTTGGATTTCGCCGAGGCTGTTTCTGGGACAACCTGTCCCAGAAACGGGGCGTCGCCGTAGGCAAGGTGAAACTGCCGCATCCGCCAGACGTTATCGGACGAAAAACTTCGGCTGCCAGGGAAAGCCCGCCTGAGATCTGCGGCGACCATTTCCACCACTGACTCCCCCCAGTTGTGCAACCGTTGCTTTTCCACAATCCCGCGCCCGATGTCCCAGTAGAGCAGGATGAGCTCGCGGTTCACGGCTCGGGCCGCCGAGATACGGGCGGAAACCACCCTCGTCTTCAGATCCTCGATGAACTGCCGGTATGCCGGATTATCCGCGATGTGTGAGATAGCACCACCCCTCTTCGTCATCACGCACCCTCCAGCAGTGGCACAAGCATGCGCTACTCCTTGAGTCGTTTGATCGCCGACGCAGAGGTGAGCACCTGCATCTGGCGGATGGCAATAGCGTTGAGACGTTTGAGACGGTCCCCTTGCGGCAGTCCCATGTGGATGAGTTCAGCGTTCATGCCCTCGATATTGGCCAGCACCAATAGTTGTTCGACGGTGGCGTACTCGCGCATGTTACCTTCCAGACTTGGGTTGGCATCCCGCCATTGTTTGGCTGTCAGGCCAAAAAGGGCCACATTGAGAATATCCGCTTCGTTGGCGTAGGTTATGGCGGCCTGTGAGGGCGTAACCGCGATTGGAATCAGATGCATTTTGATAGCGTCGGTGTGGATGTGGTAGTTGAGCCTGGAAAGTGTACGATTCAGGTCCCAGGCGAGCGACAGCCGGCGATTTTCGCCCTCCATAAGTCGCTGGAATTCTTTGATGAGGAAGAGTTTGAACTCGACCGAAATCCAGGAGGCAAATTCAAATGCGACATCCTTGTGTGCGTACGTTCCACCGTAACGACCAGCTTGGGAAATGATACCGATGGCATTTGTCTTTTCTATCCACTGTTTCGGTGTCAGGGCGAAGCTGTTCAGCCCGGCCTGCATTTTAATTCCGTCGAATTCGACGGAATTAAAACCAGGGTTGTTGAGCTGCTCCCAAATACCAAGAAATTCTACGGTGTTACGGTTTCTAAGCCAATTACGCACCAGGTCGTCGGAGCGGTCAGCGTTCTTGACACGTGCGATGTCGGTAAGGCAGATAAAGTCCTTTTCCTTCTGCGATAGCACGGTGATAGCGGCGCCTTGCACTTCGATGATGGCTTTCCTGGCCTTGCTCATCAAGCCTCCTGTTTGCCTGCCAATACTGTCAGTTCTCTCACAAGCTGTGAGAGTTTTTCTTTCACCCTGATCAGACCCGCAGAGAAGGCGAGCACGGCTCTCAACTCTTCCTCACTGAGTTCTTCAACGTTCAGATGCTCATAGCCTGCCACCGTCGGTGCGGTTTGAAGTGCTGATGCGAGTCCATCCCTTGGGGGGTTCATCACATTGAATATCTTGGTGACACCCCCCCATGCCCCTTCCGTGCAATTGATGTAGTACTTTTCAGCTTCTTTCCTTGCCTCTTCACGTTCGCGCTCTTTACTGGGATCCAAAGTGCCAGGAAGGATGTTGTGCGAGCCCACTTTAGGAACTTGGATGCATTCCGAGGCCTCTTCAGAAGAAAGAGCGATCATCATTGCCAGTTGCTTTGCCTTACAAAGCAATGCCTTCGCCTGACGCTTGTCCGCAGAATGCGGCGCAGCTAGAGGGGAGCGGCATAGCTGGCTCAGAAATCGGCACGCAAACTCACGCCACCAAGCCAGCGCCGGCGGGAGGGCAGTCCCCATCTCGGCGGTGGCAAGATGCAGCAAGCCTTGAGCGGTACCAACTGCAAAAGCCTGCCGTATGTGTTCAGAAACATCGGGCGGGAGATCGGCGTCCTCGCTGGTTACGGTACAACGGAGTTCCCCGGTGGAGGTCAGTTCGATTGACGTAGCCATGAGGCCTCATTCCTTGAGAACGATTCCTTGGGACTCCGTACTACCCAACGAAGGATAAACATTGCTCTTAGACCCCCTGCCATCGGAAGGACGTGAGGATTTTCAGGACAGCAGGAGCTAAAGTCAAGAATAGGGCAGACATTCAAAGGGCGCCGGCTCCCTACTTGGGAACCGGCGCCCCGCTGGAACGTGCCACACGGGCGGGGATCAACCCCGCCCCTACGACGGAAATCCGGTTTGTCCGTTACGGATAATTCTTTCGTAGGGGAGGGGTTGAGCCCCTCCCCCTCGTAGCGGTTACTGCGCGAGTATCTTCTCCGCCTCCTTGCGGTAGGCCCGCATCACGTACGGGATGCCGGTGACGCTCTCGCACTCCTCGCTCAGGCTCATCAGGTCGCGGCGGGTGATCGTCGAGAGATTGAAGTTGCGGCTGCCGGCCATCAGCTGCTGCAGGCCGGTGCGGATCTTCTGGCTCGCGGTGTAGATGCCGACCGCTCCCAGCGGCAGCTTCTCGACGTCCTTGCCGAACTTCGCCCGGAGCTCCTCGTACGAGACGAAAATCTCGTCCACCTTCGAGCCGAACTTGCTGACCGTCTTGGGCAACGTCCCGGCCTTGATCCACTCGCCGATGTTCTTGCCGACCATCCCGGGGATCATCAGCGCGCGGCCCATGCAGACCGCCTTGAAGTTCGGCGCGCCCATCGCCAGCACCTTGAAGATGTGCGTCTCGTCCGAGAAGCCGCC
>JANOJB010000325.1:0-32987 GCA_031407985.1 Pseudomonadota bacterium
CTACGTGTTACGCACCCGTCCGCCACTTTACTAGAGGAGTTGCCCCCTCATTCTCGTTCGACTTGCATGTGTTAGGCCCGCCGCTAACGTTCGCTCTGAGCCAGGATCAAACTCTCCAGTTAATCTGCAACAACCGCCGAAGCGGCTGTCATGACAACTGAGTGTCTCTGACTTGCTCGGATAAACTCACAATTTACGGAGCTTGACTGATTCATCTCCGCGAGGAGATGGTCAGACAAACCTTCAAACTCGGTATGCTATTCAGCTTTCAGAGACCGACGTACAACCCGAATGGCCGAAACGATCTCGCCTTTCAGCGAACCGCCCGGCCAAGGCGGCAGAGTTTACTCAGATTCGACTCTGCGTCAAGAGTGATCTTGGGGAATTTTCACCCGAAGACCGCGTGACCACCCACTGTCCGAAAAACCGACTCTCCCCTCTAAACCCCGGCGCGACTGCTTAGGCAGCCGAACCAAGGGTCGGAGATAGTGTCAGTTGGCGGTT
Source organism: Pseudomonadota bacterium (assembly GCA_031407985.1). Taxonomy (GTDB): domain Bacteria; phylum Myxococcota_A; class Polyangia; order Fen-1088; family Fen-1088; genus FEN-1088. The sequence goes on from JANOJB010000325.1 coordinate 505, forward strand.
GGACTGGCAAGGGGAAAGTTTGAGAACCTTTTCAGAAGTGGGTAGGCGCGGGGCACAGGACCGCCGCTTCCAAATCCGATGGGAAGAGAGCTTTGGCGTGTGTGATTCCGGGGAAGCGGGTGTGTGGCCGGGAGCGAGAGGGCGAGGTCGGGCGGCGGCGGCGTGTAGCGTGGGCAGTGCGAGGAGAGTACTCTGGCGCTTGGTGCCCGCTTGTCTGCAGTGTGCTTGCGAATTTCAGCGGCCCGCTCGTTTTTGCGGGCAGTGCGGGGTGTCTTTGCCGGAGGAAGAGGTTGGAGACGTCCAGGATGCGTGGCTCGGCCGCGTAATCGATCGTCGCTATCGCGTTCTGTCTCGGATTGGGTCCGGTGGGATGGGCCTAGTCTACCGGGTCGAGCACATTCAGCTTGGCAAGGTTGCCGCCATGAAGGTTCTTCACGCCGATACGGCGCGAGACAGTGAGGCCGTTCGGCGGTTTCGAACCGAGGCCCAGGCTGTTAGTCGATTGAGCCATCCGAACATCGTCCAAACGTTTGACTTCGGCCAATCTGAGGGCGCGCTGTACCTGATCATGGAATACGTGAAAGGCGACGATCTGGCGACCGTCGTTCAGCGAGAGGGGCCGCTCTCGTTCGAGCGCGCAGCGCCCCTCTTCGTTCAAATCTGTTCGGCGCTGACCGAAGCGCATGACTCAGGCGTGATCCATCGCGATCTCAAGCCAGAAAACATCGTTGTGGTCACGCGACGGGAGGGGGCCGCGCACGCGAAGGTTCTCGACTTTGGGCTGGCCAAATTGCGCGAGCGAAGCGACGGCGCCGACATTACGTCGGGCGGTCAGGTCATCGGGACTCCCTACTACATGTCCCCCGAACAGGTCCGATCGGAGTCGCTGGATGTTCGGACGGATATCTACAGCCTGGGGGCGACTCTGTACCGGGTTCTAACCGGGACTCCTCCGTTTCAGGCGCCGACGCCCGTTGGTGTACTGACGATGCACATCACTGATCCGTTGGAACTTCCGCGAGTCCGCGCGCCTGGATTGAATCTTCCTCGGGAGGCCGACGCGATCGTTTGCCGGGCGATGGCTAAGGCGCGCGAGGACCGATACTCCAGTGCGGCCGAAGTGCAGCACGCGTTGGAGGCGGCGATTGCTGGACTGCGGGGAGCGGTGACTCGTGAGTCGGCGACGAATGCTGCGGAGACGGCGCGATTGGAGCGGGACAATCAGCCTTTGCGTCCGGGCCCAACGCAATGGGAGCGGCACGAACGGTTTTCGGAACCTGCCTCCACGCTTTCGGGCAACACCGATCTTCGTGCCGAGGCAAACGACGGGGATGACTTTCATAGTGATGGCGATAGCGACTCCACTGGGGTCGACGGGCGGTTGCGGCGAAAAGAGTTTGACGCGTTCGAGCGTTCGCTGCGTCGCCGCAAGGTTCTCGCCTCGTTGGTTGTGCCAATACTTCTGGCAATCGCGGCTGGCGTTGGCATTTGGGCTTTCGGTCGCACGCACGAGCAAGCGTCCTCCGTCGAACGAGAACCGAACAACGCCGCGCGCGAGGCAACGCTTCTTCCTCTCGATACCCCGGTGCAAGGGACCGTTGGCCGGCGTCAATCAGAGGGACAGCCGGATATGGACTATTTCCGAGTACCCATGGGTAGGGGCGCGCGGATGGTCTCGGCGCGTGTGGAAGGAATACCCGACGTGGATTTGGTGCTGGAGTTGTTCGACGCTCAGGGGCTGGCCCTGGGCAAGAGTGATTCTCATGGAACCGGGGGGGGCGAGTGGTTGCAGCCCGTAATGATTGGTCCCGCCGAGGCCTATCTGCTGGTGCGACAGGTTTGGATTCAGGGAACGGCTCCGATGGAGGAGGTTGCGAGTCCGTATCGCCTGGTGGTTCATTGGGAGCAGCCCATCTCCGGTTGGGAGATGGAACCAAATGATTGGCCTGAGCGGGCGACTGCGGTCGAAGTTGGGCGATCGGTGAAGGGGTACCTCGGCAGCGCCGAGGACAGGGATTGGTTCGCGTTCGCGGCCGCGCACAACGGAGACGTGGTGGGACGAATCACTCCACCGGAAGGTGTGGAGATGGTGGTAACGACCGGCGACGGCTCAAAGTCAGATCGCGTGATATCTGGGAAGGCCGATAGGTCGGGTGAAATCAGAATTCGGGTAAAGGCAGGCCAGCGGACGCTCGTCGGGTTTGCGCGCAAACCGACTGGCGGAGGGAATGCAAGATCCGCCACTCTCGTCGGTCTCGACCATCCGTACGAGTTGAACCTAGACCTACGGATCTCGCCCTGATCGTCTTCACGCTTGAGCCGAGGGAGTCGCTGGTGTTCGCGCCCGAGCCGACGACCGTCCGCCGAAAGTCATGCCGCGCGATTGTGCGATCGCGTAGCAAGCGTCGCGACCTTCGTGACGTCTAAGGACCGCGCCGCAAGAGGCGCGATGCTTCTTTTGCATGGTAGGTCAGGATCACGTCGGCACCCGCCCGCCGCATGCAAAGTAGATTTTCAAGCACGGTGCGGTCGTAGTCGATCCAGCCCTTGTCAGCCGCCGCCCGAAGCATCGCGTATTCACCGGAAACATTGTAAGCGGCGACCGGAACGTCGAACTCGCGCCGGACGTCGCCAATTACGTCCAAGTAGGCTAGGGCGGGTTTGACCATCACGAGGTCGGCACCTTCTTCGACGTCCAGCGCGACTTCCCGAATCGCCTCACGCACGTTGGCAGGATCCATCTGGTATCCATGGCGATCTCCAAACGCCGGAGTCGAATCGGCGGCTGCGCGAAAGGGGCCATAGTAAGCAGAGGCGTATTTTGCCGCATAAGCAAGGATCGCGACCTGTTCGAACCCCTCCTCATCCAAGGATTCGCGGATGAAACCTACGGCGCCATCCATCATTCCCGATGGTGCCACCATGTCGGCGCCTGCACGCGCGTAGGACACGGCCAGTCGACCCAGGTTCTCAAGGGTGGCGTCGTTGTCGACGGCTCCTTCGAGAATGACTCCACAGTGCCCGTGCACCGTATATTCACAAAAACACGCGTCCACGATTACACAGAGATCGGGGACGGCCTTTTTTATCGCCCGGATTGCCTGTTGTACGACCCCATCGGGGTGCCAGGCCTCGCTGCCGACTTCATCCTTCTTGGAAGGGAGGCCGAACAAGATAACCGACGGTATCCCCAACCCCGCGATCTCCGCCGCTTCCTGCGCGACCTGATCGACCGACAGGTGAAACTGGCCCTGCAGGGACGATATCTCGCTGCGAATACCCACGCCCGGACAAATGAAAAGCGGGCAGATGAGATTTTCAGGGCCGAGCGTGGTCTCGCGTACCATTCGCCGCACGGCAGGAGAGCGTCGCAATCGACGCGGACGGGTTTCCGGGAACGACATTGGAAACAGTCTAGCTCAACGGGGGCCAACGTAGTCGCTGATCGCGGTCACCAACGCAGCGACGGACGGAGTGTGGGCCACCACGTGAACGGTCACGCCCGCGGCGCGAGCTGCTTGTAGCGTGGTGGGGCCGATGACAGCGACGACCTTGCCGGTCAGGGCAGCGGCGCCCAACGATTTGGCGAATGACCGCACCGCCGAAGGGCTGGCGAACGTCGCGACGTCGAAGGGGGGCGGTGGAAGGTCGAGTGCAAGTGCCGAGGTTTCGGACACGGGAACGACGTCGACGATCATGCCGTCGCGGGATAGGACTTCGCGGAGGAGTTCCCGCCCCCCGATCGTCTGCGGAAATAGCACCCTTGTTCCCTTTGGCATGGTCCCGAAAGCGGCCACGAGACCTTCCTGTGTCTGTTCGTCGGGAACCAAAGCCACGGGGACGCCGAAGCCGGCAAGGGCCTTTGCGGTTTCGGTTCCGACGGCTGCCACGGTTGCGGCCCTGGGTAGCCCCAATTGGGTGGCGAGACCCGCCGAGCGACCAAAGGTGAACCGGACGGCTGACGGACTGGTGAATACGATCCACGCGTATGATCCAATCATCGCAACCGCCTTGTCGAACGGATCCCAGGTCGGAGGAGGACCAAGGGCAATCGTGGGGTAGGTGATGGGGACCGCGCCGGCGGTGGCGAGTGCTTCGGCTAGAGGGCGGGCCTGGTCGCGGGGGCGTGTCACCAACACGCGCAGACCGAAAAGTGGGTTGTTAGCCATCGTGAATAGCCTCGGATCCAACAGCGCCAACAGTGTCGGAACAGGAGCATGATAGCCTGAACAATCATGTCTGCTGCGGTTCGCTTCGCCGTTCTGCTTTCATCTGTCGCGTTCGGAGCCGGTGCCTGTCGCAACAGCCGCTCCGTGTCCGCCCCCGGCGGGTCGGTCGCCGTCGCGCCCGCGGGGCCAGTTGTCGTGTTGCATGCGGGCCAGCGCGTGGTTCCGTTTCGGGTCGAACTGGCGAGGACAGACCGGGAGCGTGAACGCGGCTTAATGTATCGAAACCACATGGACGCCGACGCGGGCATGTTGTTCGTCTTCGATCACGAAGCGCCGCTGACATTTTGGATGAAGAACACATTCATTCCGCTGGACATGATCTTCATCGGGACTGATCGGCGAATCGTTGGGATCGTTGAGGACGCTGTTCCCGAGACCGAGACGCCCCGTCGGGTGAATGGCAAGTCGCGATACGTCCTGGAGATCGGGGGGGGCATGAGCCGAAGGTTGGGCGTGGCGACCGGCAGTCTCGTTGAGTTCCAGGGGTTCCCCGGCGAAATGACTACGAACTGAATAGCGGCTGCGTGGGGCGCGTCCGATTGTCATGACGGGGCCTCATTGGGCTCGCACGGCCCGCAGGGGGCTTGGAGCCCGGGCACCGATTGTGGTAACCAGCAATGACGTTGGTCGGACCCGGGACACGTCCCCACAAGGCAAATCTAGGAGGATCTCGACAGATGCCATCACGCAATATTTTTTCTGCAGTTTCGTTTGCCACGTCGCTGGCCTGTCTGGCTGTCGCATCAAGCGCGCGCGCCGATGAGGGAGATCCGAATCACGGCAACTTCACATTGGCAGAGGCAACAAAAGGCATTCCGGGCCCTGCGTCGGGACCACTTCAGGCGGTCATAGATACAAACAAGGGCAAGCTCACTTGTGAACTTTTCGACAAACAGGCTCCAGTCACCGTAGCCAACTTTATAGGCCTGGCTACGGGAAAGAGGGCATGGTTGGATCCGAAGAGTGGCAAGTGGGTTCAGAAGAAGGCGCTTTATGACGGTCTGATCTTTCACCGCGTTATTCCCGGTTTCATGCTTCAGGGAGGTGATCCTTTGGGCACGGGAACGGGCAATCCCGGTTATCGCTTCCAAGACGAGATCGTGCCCGACCTGAGGTTTGATAGACCTGGCCTTTTGGCCATGGCCAATGCCGGGCCGGCGACGAATGGGTCGCAGTTCTTCATCACCGAGGGAACTCCCACCCATCTGACGGGTCGCCACACGATTTTCGGTGCGTGCGAACCGGTTGCTCTGGTCGCGGAGATTGGTCGAGTCAAGACCGGCCCGCGTGATAAGCCCGTGGAGGACGTCGTAATTAAGAAGGTTACGATCACGCACGGCAAAGCGGCCAAGGCCTCGGCTGCAAAATCCAAGGGCGAAAAAGCAGGCGACAAGAAAGCCGACAAGCCCGCCGCAGAGAATGCGCCGGCCGTCGGCGCTACGCCGTAGCCGCGCGCCTCGATCTCGTTGTCCAGTCACCTTCCTTCTGGATTTTTCTGAAACTGAGAGCCGGGTTGGGGCCCTGAACCTCATCGAGGGCCGACTTCGGCTTTCCTGAACGCGAGATTCACTTGAAACATTTCGTCCTCGACACCAACGTTTTGCTGCACGACCCGGGCGCGCTTTACCAATTCGGGGACAACGAAGTGGTCTTGCCGATCTTCGTGCTCGAAGAGGTGGATCAGTTCAAGAAGGAAGCATCCGAGCGTGGTCGCAACGCGCGGGAGTTGGCCCGCATGCTGGATCGCCTGCGCAGCGGCGGCGGTCATCTGGTGGATGGCGCCCTGCTTCCGAACGGCGGCCGCTTGCGTGTGGCCACGGCGGAGCGCACCGTTCCGCGCACGCTTCGTGAGAGTCAGGTTGCCGACTACTTGATCCTGATGGTCGCGGTCGATGTGCGTAACGCCCATCCAAACGATCCGACGATCTTCGTCACCAAAGACGTCAATCTCAGAATTCGGGCTGATTCGCTGGGGTTGACCGCGATGGACATCGAAGCGGAGGAACGGGTCACACTGGAGGAGCTCTACTCCGGTATGACCGAGATCCAGGTCGACGGAACAGACGTCGATTCCTTCTTCAGCCAAGGGGCGCTGGAAATTTCCCGTCCGGATTTGCAAGCCAACCAATACGTGTTGCTGAGGGATTCCGAGAGCCCGTCACACAGCGCCTTGGGGCGCTTCGACAAAGCGCAGGGCAAGCTGGTCCAGCTGAAAAAGATTCGCGATGGGGTGTGGGGCATTCGGCCGCGGAACAAGGAACAGCACTGTGCGCTGGACTTGTTGCTGTGCGACGAGATCAAATTGATTACCCTCGTCGGGAAGGCGGGCACGGGAAAAACCATGCTGGCTCTGGCGGCGGGGCTGCAGAAGGTGGTCGAGGAGAACACGTATTCAAAGTTGTTGGTGAGCCGCCCGATTTTTCCGCTGGGCCGAGATGTTGGTTACCTGCCCGGTGATCTGGAAGCCAAGCTGAATCCCTGGATGCAGCCGATCTACGACAATGTTGAGTTCTTGATGGGGTTGTCCAAGCCGGAGGGCAAGAACGGCCGCAGCTATCACGAGCTCATCGATCTTGGGTTCATCGAAATCGAGCCGCTGACATACATTCGCGGTCGATCGATCCCCAACCAATTCATCATCGTCGACGAAGCCCAGAATCTGACACCGCACGAGGTCAAGACCATCATCACGCGCGTTGGCGAATCGACGAAGATTGTCCTCACGGGGGACCCCTACCAGATCGACAATCCCTACGTCGATGCGACGTCCAACGGATTGACGACTATCGTCGAAAAGTTCAAGGGACAGGGCGTGGCCGGCCACGTCACGCTCAGCAAAGGTGAGCGGTCGCCGCTTGCTGAACTGGCCTCGAACATTCTTTAGGGATCCCCTCAGGCCCGCAAGGCCTGCCCTGAGATTGCAGGAATCGTCGTCGGGTTCGTGGCAATCCAGCGCAACGCTGTTGGGGTGCGGTGAGCCATTCGCAAGAGAGGACCCTTGCCGCGTTGCCGAAACTGAGCCGGGCAGCTCAGTGTTCCTTGAGCGCGGGTGAACCGGGACCGGGGCCGTTGGCGCTGTGGAAACGCCGCAGATATCCCTCAACGGCGCGCGTGGGATCGATGCGAAGAAGTCGCGCCATCTGGGTGACGAATCCGCGGACGTAAACCGGTGCGGGCAGTTCGTCGAAGCGTTCTGCTTCGATCGAGCGCAGATAGCGTTCGCTGATCTTCGTTCGCTGAGCGACATCGGATAGTTCCAGGCCCCGCGATTCCCGTACCTTCCGAAGTTCGGCACCCGTAATTTCGGCCTCGTCATCGACGGGGGGTCCGGCGGCCGCGTTCGCCCGCACGACCGTCGCCGCATCCAATCGGGGCGTTTGCGCTGCCCGCCTTACGGCGCGGGCGAGGTCGGCCTCCGGGAGCGAGAGATCGTAGAGACGCCGGCGTTCGGGCGCGAACAGCGTATCGTGCGCTGCATTCGCGCGGTCGTGCAGGGCGGCAAGGTCCGTCTCGTCATAGAGGCCCGCGATGACCGGCGAGGCGCTCGCATAAATCTCCTTGCACTGGCGGTAGGCGCGTCGAATTTCTTCGTCGCTCACTCCCGGTTCTGTTTCAAGAACCTCGTAGAACGTTTGTTCTTCCTCCAATCGAGGGGGCGTTGACGCGGGTGGCCGTTCCGCGTCAGCAGACAGCATCCGACGAACGATGCGTTCGATGTTCTTGCATATCTTGGCCTCGGGGAACTCGGCCATGACCGGACGGTGGCGCCGGGCGGCGGCGGCCACGGTTTCGTCGGATTCGACATGTCCGAGGTAGTCGAACGTGTGGCCGAGTCGTCGACGAGCGGCCATCGAAACCTGAGGACCGATCTTCGTGTCGGCAAGGGAGCGCGTCTGTGAAACGACGAAGCGAGGGCGAAAACCGGAAATCGCCTGCGCCAGTGCGATCGCCATCGCAGGAACTCTTGCGGCGGGCTTGGCGGCGAGCTTGGTGCCTCCCTTCGTATCCGCTGTCCGCGTCGGTGCGACGACCTCGGGAGACGGTAGAGGGGCATCGTCTTCGCGGCCTGACCGTCCGATCTCGAGTGCCAACCGGTACAGGTCGAGAGCTGCGGGGAGAGGACGTCCCAGTTGCGCTTGCAGCTTGTCGAGCCCGCGTTCGCCGCGAAGGCGGCGTAGGAACGCGCTCTTGAGAAATCGATAGGTGGCTTCGATCGAGGCGGGATCGGCCAGTGTCATCAGAATCGAGGTGTCGGCGCCAAGCCAGACATCGAGGCACAGGGAAGAATCCGGAGGCCCGAGATCCACAACGACCGTGTCGGCGGACAGCGCGCGCAGAGCTCCAAGAACAGATCTCGCGCTTGTCTTCGGCCTCGGTGATCCAAAGGCGAGAGCTTCGCCCGCGACCAAACGCACTCCGGCCACGGGCGTATCTACCGCCAACTCATCGAGGTTGTTGGCCCTTCCGCGCAGGAACGATCCGAAGCCGCGACCTGGGCGGGCCGTGCCCAACATGTGATTCAGGGTTCCGCCGGCCGGATCCGCATCGACGGCGACGACGCGTTTGCCGATCTGTGCCAGGTACACCGCCAGATTCGCGGCAAGTAACGACTTTCCGGCACCGCCGCGACCGGACGCGATGGCGATGATCGATCGGGCAGGTGGGTCATCGGCGGTCTTGTGGTCCACGAACGGACCGGCGTCGTGGCCGTCGGTTTCATCGGAATCGTGACCAACTGATTGACGGGCGTCGCGATCGTGGTGGATCCCATCAGGATTGTGTGAGACGGGTTCGAGGCCGCCAGCGACCGTGACGATCGGGAAATCGTCGCCGTCGTTGCCATCGCCCACGTCGTCATGATCCGGGGCATCCTCCGGTTCAATCCCATCATCCAGGTGTTGCCTGGACTGGCCGTTGTCCCGGTCGCCGCTCATGGCGGGATCGCTAATCGTCTTTCAGTTCAACGTTCCAGTAGGAAGCGTCGGCAACACCCAGGAAAGGAAGCCATTCACGGTATCGGACCTTGCCCCCCTGTGTTCGGAATGTCGGCGTCCAACGTGGGCGCACCGGTATCTTGAGCAGCTTGATGCCTGCCTGTTCGGGGGTCCGCGCTCCCTTGGAGAGGTTGCAGTCGATGCAGCAGCAGACGACGTTATCCCAGGTGGTTCGTCCACCCTGCGCGCGCGGAACAACGTGATCCAGGTTCAGATCGGTTCGCGGCAATTCACGCCCACAGTACTGGCATGTGTTCCCGTCGCGCAGGTAGATGTTGTAGCGGGAGAATCGGACCTTGGTTCGTGGGATCCGGTCATAGAGCTGGAGAATGATTACACGTGGTACCAGAATCGCGCGGTTTACGGTGCGAACGACATCCTGATTGACTGAAGACAGGGCTGTATCACTTTCCGCGTCGGAAAGTTGAGCCCAGCTTTCGAAATCGAATGTCCGGAATTGCTGGTCGATGACCCGTGCCACACCAAGGTACAACAAGGTGAACGCCCGCTTGGCGTTCGTCACGTGAATCGGTTGGTAGTGCCGATTCAGAACCAGAACTGATGCGTTGGTCATGGTTGCCGAGGAATTCTTTGGGAGAAACCTAACGATCTTCAATTTAGCAGAGTGGTCGGATCGCGGCAAAAAGGCCATTCCTGCTAGAATCCAACGTCGTGCGAATCCAGCAGCTTGCCCTCCTGGTCGTCGCGATCGTCAGCTTCGCCATTGGCGGCGCCGTGCTACTTCGCGATCCGCGGCGTCGTGCGCACGTCCTGTTCGCGACCTTCACTTTCAACATCGCGCTTTACTGTTTCTTGGCGTTCCTGGCCAAGGGCTTCACGTCGCCGCTGCTTCAGTGGATGTCGCTGGTTGTTGCGGTGTCGTTGCCGGCGACGGCACAGCGTTTCTTTCAGGCCTTTCTGGGCGACGAGGCCGGCCCACCGCCGCTTTCGCGTTCCACCGTGGCGGGGGCGGCGCTGTGTTACGCGGCGCTGCTGTTTTCTCGGTTCATCGAGCCCCTGCACGAGACGTTTTGGTTTCAATTGGCGTTCACCACCTACGTGTTCGCGGGACTGTATTTGTCAGTGTTCTATCTCTATGGGAGATACCGGGCGACCCCGTCGAAGGTCGAAAAGACGCGCCTTCTCTACCTGGTCGTTGGCGGGGTCACGACAGTCACAGCCAGCCTGATCGAGACGATGCCCAACGGTTTCTCCATGGGCAACGTGCTGGTGATCGTCTACCTGTACTTTCTTTCGCAGAACCTGATCCGCTACCGGCTGCTCGATTTGAACGAGCTCTTGGGGCGGATGTTGGTGCTGGGTACCTTGGTATTCATCCTGACGTTGATCTACGGTGTCCTGGTTCGATGGGTAGGGCCCGACGAGAGTGGTCTGTTTTTCTTCAATACATTGCTGGCTTCGACGGTGATCGTGATCCTGGTCGAGCCGTTGCGTGGCCGGGTCGAGGGAACAATCAATCGCTGGATGTTCAGCGAGAAATACGAGCTGTCTCGCCGGATCGAAATGTTGCGGGCCGAACTGGCGAACGTCATCGACATGCGGGTTCTGGTGCCACGCGTGTTGTCTTCGCTGGAGGATTCGCGGCGCATCACGCACGCGTCCGTCTATCTGGTCGATCCGGATGGATCGGGATACGAACTGGGTGGCCACGTGGGTCCCAAGCCCGAGACGCGGTTTGATGCCGTGACCCACCGCGCGTTTTTTGAACGCTTGCGCCGGGCCGGTACGATTTCTCTTGAGGGATTGGAAAGGGAACTGACCGCACGGCGGACACCTTCGAATGAGGAGAAAGAGGGGCTGCAGCTGATGATGCGGACCCTGGATCAAATGAACGGGTCCGTGGCGTTGGGGATCATCAGCGAGGATCAGTTGTTGGGCACGTTGGTGTTGCGCGACGAGCGGTTGCGCGAGGCGTATTCCTCGGACGAGATCGAGCTTTTTCGGGGGATTGCGATGTCCATCGGCGTGACGTTGCAGAACTCGCAGGTCTACGAGCGGATGAAGGAGCGTGACCGTTTGGCGGCGCTGGGTCAGATGGCCGCGGGCCTGGCGCATGAGATCCGGAATCCGTTGGGCGCGATCAAGGGGGCCGCGCAGCTGCTTCAGCCCTCCGCCGCGGGGCAGGGGGGCAACGATCCCGCGGGTACCAAGGAGTTCCTGAACATCATCATCGAAGAGGTCAACCGGCTGAACAAGATTGTGTCGCAGTTTCTGGACTACGCGCGCCCGTATCGCGGTGAGCAGCGGCAACTGGAGGTCAACGACGTTCTTCGCAAGACGTTGCAGCTTTTGGCGAAGGAAGGAGCCGGGAAGGGCATCGAGGTGGTTCCCAGCCTGGTGGACGGCCTGCCACCGGTGCGCGCGGACGCGGAGCAACTGTTGCAGGTGTTTTTGAATTTGGCGCTGAACGCCGTACAAGCCATGCCAGAGGGGGGCCGTCTGTTCGTGTCGAGCAGCATTCGACGCGCGACGCGCCGGGGCGCCGCCGCGGGGTTTCTGGAGGTGCGATTCCGGGATACGGGCGTCGGAATTCCGCCCGGCGATTTGCGAAACCTCTTTATTCCGTTCTTTACGACCAAGGAAAAGGGGACGGGGTTGGGTCTTCCCATCAGCCAGCGGATCATCGAAAACCACGGTGGGACGATCGAGGTGAGATCGCAGGCGGGGACCGGCGCCACGTTCACGGTGTTGCTGCCGGTTGAATCGGACGCTTACGCCGCCTACGTGGAGAAGAAGCCGGCCGTTCCATTCCTGCCACGCCCATCGTGGGCGTTGCCGGGACCTGCAACGCCGCTTCCGGTTCTAACGGGGCCGCCTTCTCCCGGCCCGGTCCCTGCCGCGACGGCTTCCGCGCCTGGACCATCGACGCCCCCACCCGCCTTGACGGCTGCCTCGGCGCTGTCGCCATCGAAGACGCTGCCTCTGGGGACGATGGCCCCTCAGAAGCCGTAGCGTACTGCCGTTGGTTGCAACCGCAGCGCGAAGACGGAGAGTACCGGAGGTGAACTTTTGCCCGGAGGCGCGCGTCTTGTGCGTCCGTCCTGCTAGACTGGCGCGAACGTGCCAACACCTGACCCCCCCGCCAAACGAGTTCTAGTCGCCGACGACGAAATGAACATGCGGCGCGTGCTGGAGGCGATACTGCGGCGCGAGGGTTACGACGTGGTCACAGCGGCCAACGGCCTGCAGGCACTCGCCGAGATGAACCGCGATATTCGAACCGTGATCACGGATCTCAAGATGCCGGGGCTGGATGGTATGGGCCTTCTGCGGAAGCTGCAGACGGACTACCCCGAGGTACCGGTCGTCATGATCACGGCGCACGGGTCCGTAGAGAACGCGGTCGAGGCGGTGAAGTTGGGGGCGTTCGACTACCTGGAGAAGCCATTCGAACAGGAGCAGATACGACAAATCGTCGCCAAGGCGATGAAGACACATGAGTTGGCCCGTCGCGACGCACGTCCCGAGGAACCGCAGGGGCGTGGGCGCTTCAGGCTGATTGGTGAGTCCCTGGCCATCCGGCAAATTTATGCGGTCGTTGAAAAGGTGGCGAACACGCCGTCGACGGTTCTGATTACCGGCGAGTCGGGGACCGGCAAGGAACTGATCGCGCGGGCGTTGCACGAAAATTCGTCCAGGCATGGCGGCCCCTTCATCAAGATCAACTGCGCGGCGATTCCGAAGACCCTGATGGAGTCCGAGTTGTTCGGCTACGAGAAGGGAGCGTTCACGGGCGCCGTGGGCGCCAAGCCGGGACGATTCGAACTGGCGCACGGGGGCACCCTGTTCCTGGACGAAATTGGAGAGATTCCCATCGAGATGCAGGTCAAACTCCTGCGCGTCCTACAGGAATCTGAGTTCGAACGGGTCGGTGGGATCAAGACAATCAAGGTGGATGTTCGGTTGGTCACGGCGACCAACCGTGATCTGATGAGGGAGATCCAGGAAGAGGCGTTTCGCGAGGACCTCTTCTATCGCTTGAACGTTGTGCCGATTCATATTCCGCCGCTGCGCGACCGCCGGGAAGACATCCCCTTGTTGGCGGAGCACTTCATCACGAAGTTCAACGACCGGCTCCGAAAGGAGATCAAGGGCATTTCGAATGAAGCGCTCGCATGCCTTGGCGCCTACAACTGGCCGGGCAACATTCGCGAATTGGAAAACCTGATGGAGCGGACGATGTTGTTCTGCGAGGGGCCCGAGATAGGTGCCCGCGATCTGCCGCCGGAGTTGGTCCACCTTGCACCGGGGGGGCTGGGGGCCAGCGCCGCGACGGCATCGCCGACGGTCGGGATATCGGTTCCCGGCTTGGTCGACGATTTTGCGTCGGGACCTTCCGGGACGGCGGGACCTTCGGCGGCTGGACCGGGGACGCCGACATCGCTGCCTATCGCCGCCAACGCTCAGGCAGGCTCGTTGAAGGAGGCCGTGCGCGCCGAGACCGAGCGCGTGGAGCGCGGATTGATTCTGCGAGCGCTCGACGAAACCAACGGCAACGTCACTCAGGCGGCGCGGAAGCTGAAGATCTCTCGGAAAAGCCTGCAGACAAAGATGAAGGAGTTCGGGCTGCGGGATCGAGAAAGCCCGCGCGACGGCTGATGCACCAGGGGACCGGCTGTGGACTGCTTTCCGCCGGTTCGGTCACCGCAAGCGCGGTGTTCTTGCTGCCAGCTCGTCGTGCCTTGCGCGGGCCTGTGTTATCGTGCCGCCAACCTTGGACAGGGGACGCTGCATCCGCACGGGAGGCATTTGGCCGGCGCGCGTGACGGTCCTGGGCGCCGTATTGTGCGCCGCTGCCCCTGCCAGCGTTCGCGGCGCCGAAATGACTCGGGTGGTATCGGGGTTCGATGAGGCCAAGCGATTCGATTTCAACGTGACGCTTGGTTGGTCACACGATCAGAAACGAGCTGCGGTAACGCGCGAATTTGCCTCCGACGCGCCCCGGCCGGGGGTCGATCTGATCAAGGATTTGGTCTATAGCCAGGTGCGCGATGTCTTAAATGCCCGGATCGAAATCGGCGTCCTGCCTGATGTGGGCCTTCACATCGATCTGCCCTACGTCATTCGAGACGATCGGGATCTGGATTTCGACCAGCGTGAGGGCAGTGCTTGTATTTTTCCCGGCGGCATGGGGACGCCAACCTGCGTGAACCAGGAGAATTCGTCGTTGGTACGCGACGGGATCCTTCCGGGAACGTCGGGTCCCGTCTTTCAGGGCCCGCGACGCAGTGGCCTCGAGTCGCTGGGCGTGGGGACGTCCTTTGCGGTGATGAACCAGCGGCGAGATGAGACGAAGCCGACCTGGACCATGGGCATCGATGCGAAGTTCGATGTCGGATCAACCATGCGCCGCGACGCCGCGCGGCCCGGCGCCAACACCGGCGTCGGTTTGGGGTACCACCAACTGCTGGCATCGACATTCGTTTCGAAACGTATGGGTGCGATGGATCCTTATTTCGGCGCGTACTACATGCTGCCTTTACCCGGCACCGGAAGCCCTTTCGACAAGCTGTCGGTCGGCAGTCAGCCATACGCCAGGCCGCAAAGCCGGGTCGGGGCACAGTTCGGATTCGAGTTCATCCCTTGGGAGCGTCCCGAGATTCACCAACGGGTCACGTTCGAAGTCCGGACGCGCGCCGATCATCGATTTCAGGGCAGCAGTCATTCTGAACTTTGGGAGGCGCTGTCGGGATCATCTGCCTGCGGGCCGGCCGGCGGCGCGGCCTGTCGGCCCGGCGTTGACCTGGACCTGAACGGCGACGACGTCCCGGATCACCCGCATCCTGGCGTGACCGAGACCCAGGCCTACAGCACCCTCGGAGGCGACGTCGGGTTGAACGTGCAGGCCGGTCGGTATACGCGCTTCCGTGGCCTATTCGGTATGACGTCGGATCTTCCTCACTTCATCACGTTTGCGACGGCGGGCAGCGATCGGGATGGTGATGGCCGCGTCAATTCGACCAATCCAAGCGACGGCGAGGCCAATCCAGCCTACCGGGAGGTCATCGATCTTCCGGGTCGCAGGTTCAAGGTGGACGGGGTTCGAATCTGGCATCTGTCCATCGATCTGGTGGCGGTCTTCTAGTCCGTCGTTCCACGCGTTCCTGACGCCACGGCGGTCACCAGTGCGTAGACCTGGCGTCGTGGTCGACCGGACTCGGCCGCCAGTGCATCGGCCGTGTCGCGGGCCGATCGTCCCGACGCCAGGAGCTGAGCCGCCCGTTCCGCCAGTCTATCGTCGCTGTGCGCGTCGCTGGCCGACGTGGAAGCCTCATCCGCCCCTGAAACCACCAGCGTGATTTCACCCAGGGGGCGGTCATTCTGGTAGCGATCGCTAAGTTCTCCCAGCGTGCCGCGCACGAACTCCTCGTGCGTCTTGGTCAATTCGCGCGCCACACATGCCGTGCGATGGGGACCCAGCACCGTCGCCAGATCTCGGAGTGTTTCACCCGTCCTCAGCGGCGACTCGTACAATACCAATGTGAACGGATGCTGCCGCACGGTTTCGAAGAGGCGCCGCCGGGGTCCGCCTTTGCGCGGTGGGAATCCAAGGAAAGTAAAATGATCCGGTGACAGTCCCGAGCCGACGAGCGCCGCCAAGAGAGCAGATGGCCCCGGGATTGGTTGTATCCGGAGGCCGGCCGCGATAACGGCGGACACCACCCGAAAGCCAGGATCGGACACCAGAGGCGTCCCCGCCTCGGACAGCAGAGCCACGTTCTGACCGCCCGCGATGCGGCGAACGGCGTCCTCGGCACGCGCCGATTCGTTGGCGTCAAAACACGACAGGATGACCTGATTCGTGGGTCGTGGTGTCCCGATTCCGAGCTGCGCTCCCCGTGTCAGCAGCCGCCGGGCGCTGCGGGTATCTTCCGCCAGCACGACATCCGCGGTGGCCAGGACCGTCCAAGCCCGGACTGAAAGGTCGTCCGTGTTGCCGATCGGGGCCGAGACCACCCACAAGCGGCCCTCAAGCTCCTTGCCGTGAACGCCTTGGTCAGGACCGGGGGAGGGGGAGACCGACGGCGCGGCACCGATCCCTGCTTCCTTGCCGTGACCGCCGTGATCCTTGCGTGAGGTCATCGCGAGTCTCGCCAGTAGCAGCATCCGAGAGGCGGGTCAAACGCCGCTGCGCCTCGGCAAACTCATTGCGCAAAAACCGTGCGATACCGTGGCGCAGTCGGTATGATTCAACGACCCCGGACCATGGATCTTCTCGACGGCCCGTCCACTTTCCGAAACTCCTCTTCCCTTCCCCCTTCCCTGGAGTCGCGCATGCGGCGGTTCAGCAAAATCATCGCGTTTGGTGTGGCGTGTGGCGCGGCACTGGTGCTTACCGTTCGCAACGGTGGCGATGGGATTCGTGTCGGCGGCGACAGTCAACTGCGCGCGGCGACCCGATCGGGCGCCAAATACGACCTGGCTCAGCTGCCCATCTTTTCGAAGACATTGTTCTACGTTCGCGAGAACTATTTCGACAAGAATCGCCTGGACCCGCGGCGGATGTTGGTCGGGGCGTTGGATTTCGTGCAGAGGGACGTCGCCGAGATCCTGATCGACCGGTGGCCCGAGCGAGATCCCAAACAGGTGACGGTGAAAGTGAACGGGCAGCAGCGGAGCTTTCCCATTGAACGTGTTGACGCCCCCTGGAGCCTACGCAGCACCCTTCAGGAGATCTTTCGTTTTGTGCAGCCCAATCTGCAGCCAGTCCCCGAAAAGGAAGAGGCGCGGCGCCTGGTCGAAATCGAGATGGCTGCCACCAACGGCATGCTCTACACACTGGATCCGCATTCGGTGCTGCTGGACGTCGAGACCTACAAGGACATGCGGACCCAAACCCAGGGCAAGTTCGGGGGGCTTGGGATTGTCATAGAGATGGACAAGAAGAACCGCATCACCGTCAAGCGCCCGATGCCGGATACGCCGGCGATGCGGGTCGGCCTGCGCCCCAAGGATCACATCGTTCGCATCAACAACGAATCGACGATGAACATGACGTTGAACGAGGCGGTCGAGCGGTTGCGGGGGGACGTGGACACAACGGTGGACGTGTACGTCGAGCGCGACGGCACGACCGGAATGAAGAAGTTCACGATCACGCGTGCGTCCATTCGGCCCCCCGCGATCGATCCTCCCGCGCGGGTGCTGGCGGTACCGGCGGGACCGGGGCAGGCGGCCGCGAAGGTTGGGTATTTTCACATGCAGCATTTTTCGGCCAACAGCGCCAATGATCTGGGCGACGCGCTGCAGATGTTCGAAAAAGAGCGGGTGCGCGGCATCATCATGGACCTGCGCGGCAACCCCGGCGGCCTTTACGAGCAGGCGCAGAAGGTCTCGGACGCCTTCATCAAGAGCGGAACGTTGGTTTCGATGGTCGGTGTGGGCAGTGCCGGGCGGAAAGACGAGACGGCGACAGACAGTGGCCACGAGCCGAACGTGCCGGTGGCCGTGCTGGTCAATCAGAACTCGGCGAGCGCCAGCGAGATTGTTGCCGGCGCGATGAAGAACCTGGATCGCGGGCTGGTGATCGGCGAAGGAACCTTTGGTAAGGGATCCGTTCAGGTCCTGTTCGACATACAGTCGCCCGTGCCGTTCGGTGACAAGCCCGAAAACGACAAGCTGGGATTGAAGCTGACGACGGCTCAGTATCTGACGCCGGGCGATATTTCGATCCAGGGCGTGGGCGTGATTCCGGACATTGAGACGGTCGCCATGCTGGTTCAGAAGGAAGGCGAGCGATCGTGGATTCGCCTACAGTCGTCGACCCACAAAAGGCGCGAGGCCGACTATGAATGGCACCTGGACCATCCCAGCGCCCGCCAGGGTGAAAAACCGGTGGACACGGTGTCGTACCTCCTGACCCCCAAGCCGGGCGAAAAAAAGAAACACGACGAAGACGATCCGGGCGTCGACGAGGATGACGACGAGCAGGCCGCTCAGGAGGACGCGGATCAGAAGAACGATTTCCTGATCGAGTTTGCTAGAGATTTTCTGGCCCAGGCGAAGAGCCCGCGCCGGCGGGACCTCCTCTCGGGCGCCAAGCCATTCATCGAGAAGGTTCGTGCGTCGGAGGACAAGAAGCTGACACAGGCGCTGGAGAAGTTGGGCGTGGACTGGACGGCGGGCCCCGTGGCTTCCGGCGGGGTGGGGACGCCCGCGGGTGCGCCGCCACAACTTCAGCTGTCGCTGCAAACCGAGAAGGCCGACGCCAAGGTGGCGGCGGGTGAGAACGTGAAGATCCGTGGCGTGGTCAAGAATACGGGTACCACGCCCGCGTTTCGTGTTCGCGCGGTGCTGGCCAGCGACAGCCCCATCTTCGACGAGAACGAGATGGTGTTTGGCAAGATCGCACCGGGGGAATCGAAGACCTACGATTTGGTCGTGAAGGTGCCGACATCGTCGTTTACCCGAACCGACGCCATCAAGGGATCCGTGTTCTTTCAACGTGGGCAGCGTGGCGAAAAGCTGGAGCGTGGTGCACCTGCCAGTACGGCCGAGATGATGCTGAACATCGAGGGGAAACCACGGCCGCTGTTTGCGTACACGTACCAGACCATCGACGATGTAAAGGGGAACCGTGACGGACAGGTCCAACGTGGCGAGCACGTTCGTACCCTGGTGACCGTAAAAAACATCGGTGTGGGACGGGCGCTACACACCGAGGCGGTGCTGCGCAACGGAGCCGGTCAGGAGGGGATTCTCATCAGCGCGGGGCGATTCGACGCCAAGGAGTTGGGACCGGGCGAGACGAAGACTTTCTCTTTCGTATATGAGGTGGGCCCGGCCTTCCGTGGCGACGAGTACCAACTGGAACTGGCGGTGGGTGATTCGACGTTGGGCGAGTCGGTCACGGACAAGATCAAGGTCAAGGTGGCGCAGCCAGGTCCGACTCCCGAAGCGGCGGCCGGGACGGTGACGGTCCTGCGCGACGATGTTCCGTTGCGAGAGGCCGCGGGTGACTCTGCTCTGGTGGTCGCGCGGGCCGCCAAGGGAACGGGCTTCAAAGTCACCGGAAAGATGGGGACGTTCACCCGGGTGGAGATCGAAAATGCCCGGACGGCCTTTGTCGCCGCTGTCGACATCAAGGCCGGTGGTACCGCGCATCCCCAGTGGAAGCCTGAATGGCAAGTTACGCCCCCGGTCTTGACCGTGACGGCGCCAACGGTGGTTACGGGCGAAACGGTGCATATCAAGGGACACGCAGTCGACGACCGCCTGGTGCGTGACGCCTACATTCGGGTCTGGAACCGTGACGCCAAAGTGCCCATGAAGAAGGTCTTCTACCTGTCGAATCGTCCGAACGGCGATCGGACTAGGCTGGATTTCGAGGCGGATGTGCCGCTGTGGCCCGGAAGCAATATGGTTCAGGTCTTCGCACGCGAATCGAACGATGTGCAGTCCCTGTACACGGTGGTGGTGTTGAAGCGCGCGGGCGGCGTGTTCGCTGGTCCGGCGGACCCCAAACTACCGCGCAGTACGACGCGGTAGCGGGTTTCGGCGGCACCACCATTCTTGACGACGGAAGTCGCCGATACATTCCTGGCCGGTGACGCTCGCTGCCACTTTCCTGGCCCTTGGGAGGTGGTAGCTTCCTCGGCGCATGATGAGACCGGTTCCCCGCGGCACGCTTGCGTTGGCCGGCATCGCGGCGGGTGTGGTCGTCGGGCTGGGTGATGGACTTTCGGCGGGCCTGGCCGCCCAGGCGGACCTGCGCGGTACGGTGCTGGCGGGGTTGCTGACCGCAGCGGTCGACGCTCTTGTGGGTGCTGGAGTCGGGGCCCTGCTGGAAATCATTGCGCGACTGGCGCAGTGGGGACGGCGCGCTCGGGCACCCCGGTGGGCGGGAATCGTGGGGGCCGCGATCATCGGTGGCGCGGTCGCCGCGCTGGCGGTTGCCGTCGTTCTTGGCACAGTGGATAGGCGCGGCCGGTTTCTGGCGGGCGGGTTGTCTTCGGTGGTGGCGGTCGGCGGCGGGATCGTGGGGGCGGCGCTGCTGCCGGCGCTGGCGCGGGTCCTTGGTCGCGGTCGGGCGCTTGGGACGGCGCCCGGCCGGCCTGATCCCGCGTTGTTTTTGCTGGCACCGTTGGTTGCCGGCCTGGTTGGGATCGTGATCATGTTGGCGGCGATGGACGTGCGGGTTCCTGTCACGTCGCCACGGGCGATTCGTCACCTGGTCCTTGTGGGTATCGAGGCCGGCCTGCTGCCGGCGCTTCTGGTCTGGGCCGAACGACTACCGGCGCGAATGAAATTCAGTTGGGCGGCCATGGCCGCGGCGCTGATCTTCGGCGGGCCTCTGTTGATGTTCGTGGCCAGGAATTGGTCGAATCACTTGCGATTCGTTTCCTGGACGCACGTCCTTCCTTGCGTCGTGATTGCGCTGGTCGCGGTTGCGAACGTGCCTTTGCTGGGACGGCACGTCTCGTCTTCCGCCCGACGCAGATTGGCCATCGGGTTGGGCGCGATCGCCCTGATGCTGTCGCTGATCCTGCTGATCAGCGAATCCGAGACCGCCCGGAAGGTGACGTCGTCGCGCGCGGGATTGGTCGGGCCGGTTCTGGCGGGCGCGCGACGAGTCTTGGACTGGGATCGCGATGGCTATCCCCGCCTGTTGGGTGGGGGCGACTGCGACGATGCGAATCCGGCCGTACACCCGGGCATCCTGGATCTACCGGACGATGGCATCGATCAAGACTGCGACGGCAAGGACGCGTCTGTCTCGGTACTGGCGCCGCCACCCTTCGCGCCAGTTCCGGACACGGTTCCACGCGATTTGAATCTGTTGCTGGTCACCATCGATACGGTTCGTGCCGATCACCTTGGATGTTACGGCTACACGCGCCCGACGTCGCCCGAGATCGATCGACTGGCCGCAGGCGGGGCCCTGTTCGTGAACGGTTGGGCCCACGCGCCGTCGACGCGATATTCCATGCCCGCCATCGCGACGGGCCGTTGGCCCAGCGCCATAACCTGGGACGAATCGATCTGGTGGCCGCGCATCGGTCCCGGCGTGCGCACGATCGCCGAAGCCTTGAAGGCCGAGGGTTACTTCACGGGCGCCTTCTACAGCTATGACTACTTCTCGCCCGCCGATCGGCGTGGGTTCGAGCGTGGCGTCGACCTGTATCGCGCCGATCGCGCGGTCCTTCACCAGGCGGTGAACGGTCCCATGGAATCGCACGGTTCTTCGTCGCGAGAGATCGCGGACGACACGATCGCGTTTCTGGAAGCGCACGTGGCCCATAAATTTTTCCTGTGGATTCATCTTTACGATCCCCATTTGTCCTACGAGCAGCATGCCGAGATCCCGTCGTTCGGGACCAAACCGGTTGACCTTTACGACGGCGAGATCCGATTCGTCGACCTTCACCTTGGTCGTGTACTGGAACGCCTGCGTTCTTTGGGCCTTTGGGGCAAGACGGCAATCGTTGTGACCGGCGATCACGGCGAGGGATTTGGCGAACACGGCGTGTCCGAACACGGCTTCGACCTGTACGCCCCACAAACCAAGGTTCCGCTGATTGTTCGTGTTCCGGGCCTGTCGCCGCGCCGGATCGCCGCGCCCGCCGGCCATGTGGATCTGGCGCCGACGCTGCTGAACCTGGCACGCGGCCGGCAGGAGCCTGGTTTTCTAGGGCGATCGTTGGTTGCCGAGTTGGCGGCGACGGTTTCGCGGTCCGAGCCCGCCAACACCGCGGCCACGGCCCCGCCGGTATTTCAGGAGGTCACATCGGAAAGGGGAAAGAAGCGGGCGCTGGTGACCGCGGATTGGCACCTGATCTGGAACTGGACGCCCGACAACACCACCGAATGTTACGACCGTCGTGTCGATCCCGACGAGCGTCGCGATCTGTGGGGACGTTCTAGTGACGCGGCCTGCGGGGCGCTGAAGGCCGATCTGCAGGGTATGGTGTCCGCGCTTTCTGTGCCGTCCGATGCGGCGAGAAGGATGAAACTGAACGTTTCCCCCCCCAACACACCGGCGCCCCCGCCGGGCGTTCCCGTGGATGCGACCATCGGCGATGTCGTGAACGTCGTCGGTTACACCATGACACCGGGCGCGGTATCTCCCGGCGGCGAGGTCGAGCTCGCCATCCTGTTCCATTCCAAAAAAGCAGTGCTAGGTGGCTGGCGTTTCTTCTTCCACCTAATGGGACCGGGAGGTAGCTATCGAAATCTGGATCACGTTCCGGTCGAAGGAATGATGCCGCTTGAGCTCTGGCGACCCGGACAACGGGTTCTCGATCGCGTGCGAATCCCGTTTCCCGCCGGATCGCCCCCGGGTAACTACAACGTCATCATCGGACTGTTTCGGGGCGGTGACCGTCTTCCCGTCGCTCCGGCGGCGCTGTCAGACGGAAACAGGGCTCTTCGTTTGGTCACCATCGGGGTGCGGTGATGGGGCACCGTCCGGTGATCGGCCCCACCGTACCGGTGATGATCAAGCGATGGTCCCGGCATGCGGCGCTGCCCGCTGATTTGCGTTAGGCTGCGCATTCCCCGTGCCCACGGACAACCGAGTCGCCCAGGAGGATCCGCGGCCGTCGTTACCAGGTGCGCGCCTGGGGATCGTGGTGGCTGGTGGCGTTGCCCTGCTGGCGCTGATCGAGACGGCACAGGCGTTGATTGCCCCCCTTCGGGTTCCTGTCGCCGCCGACTGGCAGGCAGTCGCCAACCAGGTGCGGGCCGGATTTCAGGCAGGGGATCTGATCGTCGCGTCGCCCGCCTGGGCCGACCCGGTCATGCGGATGCACCTGGGCGATCTGTTGCCGATCCCGGTGGCGGCGCGGATGGACGATGCGCGCTTCGGCCGCATCTGGGAGGTGAGTCAGCACGGTGCACACGCGATGGAAACCGCTGGACGTAAAATTGTGTTCGAGCAGCGATTCGGGGCGCTGACGCTTCGTCGCGCCGAACGCCCCGCAGCCGAGATTACCTTCGATTTTCTGGAACGCTGGCAGGAGGCTCAGGTGACGCGATGGGATCCAATCCTGCGTTCGTCGTCGGTCTGTTCGTGGCAAGTCGATCGTTTCACCTGTCCCATCTCCGGAAACAGCGTTCAGCGCGCCCTGGTCGAAGTCGACAACCGGATCAGGCGCGCGATTCTGGCGCCGCCGGCCACGGGTGCCGTCATGGCCGTCGATTTTCCATCCGTGACGCTGGGGCGTGAATTGGTGGTCGCGGTGGGCTTGCACGACACCTGGGCGCGCAAATCGTCCGGCAATGTTCATTTCGAAATCTGGCTGGGCGGCCAACCGGTGGCCAGTACGATCGCCGACAACCGAAGCGGTTGGCGCAGCCTGCGCATCGATACGTCCGGGCGCGACGGGCAGGTGGCGTCCGTGCGGTTTCAGATCTCGTCAACACTGCCGGTGTTGCGGCACCTGGCGTTCGCGGCGGAGGCGCGCCGCTGATGATTGCGGGTCGCGCGCGGGATCGAGGCCTAACGGGGGTGGTGTTTCTGGGCGTCGTTGCGTGGCTGCTGGCGACGGAGGGTACGGAAGGATTTGGGCGTGACGAGGGCCAATACATGCGCGCCGCCGAGCGCTACTGGGGCTGGTTCGAGGAACTGGGACGCAACGTGCAACGGGGACACCCAGGACAGTCCTTCACCGCGCCTGCGATCGATCGCTACTGGAGCGACAACGCCCCCGATCACCCGGTCGTGATGAAGACGCTGTACGGGTTGTCATGGCGCGCGTTCCATCGTTGCACATGTACGGGTCCGGCCCGCGGCCTGCATCCCGTTGCCGTAACCGGCAGGCACATCACACTGCCGTTGTTCAGGCGTGAAAGTACGGCCTTTCGATTCCCGGCGATTCTGATGTCGGGATTGCTGGCGGCGTTGGTGTTTCGGTTCGCGCGCAAGCTGGTTCCCTGGCCCGCGGCGATGGCGGGCAGCGTGTTCGCGATCGCGCAACCACACTATTTTTTTCACGCCCCGATCGCCTGTTTCGACGCGCCCATCACGACCATGGCCTTCGCGGTGGGGTTCGCCTACTGGAAGTCGCTGCGCAGTGCACGCTGGGGAATCGCCTGCGGCGTGATCTTTGGGATCGCGCTGGGGGTCAAGCACAACGCTTGGATGATGCCGGCGTTTCTGATGGGGCACTACCTGTGGATGCGGCGCGGAGATCTGCGGCGTCTCAGGCCGCCCAGGGTGCCGCTGGCGTTCGTGTCCATGGCGGTGCTGGGACCGATTGTGTTCTTTGCTCACTGGCCGTGGTTGTGGCACCACCCGATCGACCGGACGCGGACCTACCTGAATCGACACCTTCAGCACGAGCACTATAACTTCGAATATCTGGGCCGGAACTGGAACCTGCCGCCGACGGATCTCGATCTGAAGCTGCTGCGGTCGACCTTCCCAGTCGTATCGACGGCGTTGACCGTGCCGGTGACGACGTTGGCGCTGGCGATCGTCGGGGGCCTGGCGTTGGCGCGTCGGCGAAAGAATCAAACGCTGCTCGGAGCGCCGGACGTGTCGGACGGGCCGGATGCGCCGGACCTATCGAATTCATCGGAGCCATCGGATGACCCGCCCGGCGGGGAGCAGCGATCCGGGACGGCCCCGGCGCCCGGTCACCAGCCGCCGATCAAAGCTTCCTGGTTGCGGCCGGGTATGGACGTGGACCGGGCACCGGGTGCGTTCATCGTCGCGCAAACGCTGGGTCCACTGGCGGTCCTGGCGATTCCGTGGACGCCAATTTTCGGAGGGGTCAAACACTTTATGCCCGCCATGCCGTACATCGCGGTGGCCGCGTCGTGTGGTTTGGCGTGGGTGACGTCGAGGCTTGTCGTCGCGTTTGGGGCGACACCATTCAAAAGCCGGGTCGGGCCAGCGGTGGTGGTCCTGTCCGCCTTGACATGTTTGCCGGCGATCACCGAAACGCAGCGGTCGCTGCCGGATGGGCTGTCGCACTACAACATGATCGCGGGGGGCTTTTCGGGCGGGGCGTCGCTGGGTATGAACCGTCAGTTCTGGGCCTATTGTGTGTTACCAATGCTTGACTGGGTGAATCGCCACGAACCGGACAACCGGCGTATGTACTGGCACGACGTCCTGGGTGACGCGTTGGCCATGTACAAACGAGAAGGTCGATTGGCCATGTCCGTCGGTGACACCGGATTCGGTGATCCAGGGGTCGAACGATCGACGATGGGTCTGCTGGTCCACGAGAAGCACTGGGCCTTGTTCGAAAAGTATATCTGGGACCACTATGGGACGCTGAAGCCGGCCATCGTGCGCGTACGTGAAGGGGTTCCCTTGGTGATTGGCTACGAGCGTCCAAGACCATGACCGAGGTTGAATCAAACCCGACCGTCCCGACCGTCGCGCCCGGTCCGACCATTACGCCCGGAACGACGGTCGACTCCACGGTCCCGACCCTATCAACGCCCGCCGTCGCGGCGCCCGTCGCGGGCCGTGTCCAACGCTGGCTCGGGAACTGGAAGGGGCTGGTTGTCCTGTATCTGATCTTCGCGGGGGCGTACCTGGGGGCTTCCGCGGGACGCTTGCGCCAGCATTCCGCGTACAACCACTACGTCTATTTGGCCGACGGGTGGTTGCACGGACGCCTGTCCCTGGCGGGCCCACCGCCGAACGAAAACGATTGGGCCAAGGTCGACGTTCTTTCGCTTCGCGATGGGAGAACCGTCCGCGGTACCTACGGGGGGCGCGGTGGTCCCGCCGACAGGTTCTATCCCTTGCAGGGGCGGTCCGAGACCATCGTCTCGGAAGATATCGTTTCGCGCAGCGCGATTCGCTACGTGTCGTTTCCGCCGCTTCCGGCGGTGGTGATGCTGCCGTTCGTGGCGATCTGGAAACTGGCTTTCAACGACGTGTTGTTCACGGCGCTGTGGGCGGCCATCAACCCCATGCTGTTGTTCTTGTTGCTGCGCGCGCTGGTGCGTCGGGGCCTGTCGCGCCGTTCGGTCGGCGACGATCTGTGGTTGACCGTGATGTTCGGCGTGGGATCGGTCTACTACTACTGCTCGGTCGTCGGACAGGTCTGGTTCACGGCGCACATCATCGCGGTGACGACCGTCATCGGATTCGGGTGGGCCGTGCTGGACGCGGCGCGGCCATCGCTGGCCGGTCTGTTCGTCGGTCTCGCACTTGCCACCCGACCTCCTGGGTTCGCCGCTTTGCCGTTGCTGTTCCTGTGGGAGGCGGTGCGGGTGACAGGAGCGCTGACCGTGGTGGCCGGTCGCCGCCGGTTCGTGCCGAACCGCGCGCTCGCCGCGAAGTTGATACGGTTCGGGGCGCCTCTGGCGGCGGTTCTCTCGGTCCTTCTGATACACAACTGGGCCCGTTTCGCGAACCCGTTCGAATTCGGGCACCGCTACCTGAATGTTCAATGGCAGGAACGCATTCAACGATTCGGCCTCCTGAACTATCACTTCCTTTCGCGGAACCTGGCGGCCGCGCTGATTCTGCTGCCGCGCGTACTGACCAAATGGCCGTACATCAAGATCAGTCAACACGGGATGAGCTTGCTTCTGACGTCGCCAACGCTGGCTTACACCGTGGTACCCGCCGAGCGCAGCCGTCTGATGGTGCCTCTGTGGCTGACCGTGCTCGGCGTGGCGCTGCCGTCACTGCTGTATCAGAACTCAGGCTACGTACAGCTGGGATACCGATTCAGCCTGGACTACATGGTCTTCTTGATCATGATTCTGGCGGTGGGCAGCCGGCCGCTGTCTCGGCTGTTCAAGCTGCTGGTGGCCGTCTCGATTCCCATCAATCTGTTCCTGGCGATCATTTTCGATCGCCACATGGAATTTTCATACGACGACAGTTTCTTTCCGCACGGATTCAACTGAAGTCGCGGGAACCGGACGCCGGTACTCCACCGAGGCCGCTGGGATTCGCGGCACCGTCAGCGCCGTCCGCCACCGCGGAAGGATCCTGGGCTTCCCATTCCGCTACCGCGGGGTCCCATTGATCCCGGGCCTGGCGAAAATGAAGGGCGTGGACTGGGCGCGAACGACGGTCGCGGTGCGAAGGACCCCGGGCCTGGCGAAAACGAAGGGCGTGGACTGGGCGCGAACGATGGTCGCGGTGCGAAGGACCCAGGGCCGGGCGCGAACGATGGTCGCGGCGTGAGCGAACCGGGCCCCGGTGCGCCGGGCCCCGGTGAGAAGGAAGGCCGGGGTGCGGATGACGCCGGCCCGGGCCCGAATGAAGGTCGCGTGTTGGGCCACGACGGAGAATGATCGGGATTGATTTGGCCGGCCGGAGATCTCATGGCTGGGGCAGGGGATTGAGTGGGCCGGTGCATCTGGTTGGACGGCATGGCTCGAACCGGAGGAACCGTCAAGCGACCGCCGGCCGACCCACGCCACGCCGAGGCAGGAAGGCTTCGAATGGGGGGGGCGACCCGATTGCCACCGCCCCGGTAGAAGCGCCCGCCGCCGTAGTAGTGCGGGTAGTAGGAGCGATAATAGTGAGAATAGTACGGCCAGTAAGACCAGAAAAAGGGATCGTAGGCGCCGTGCCAGTAGTACCAGGGCCCGACCACGGTGAAGTAGGGAGACCACGGCCTCCACATGTGGCCATGGCCACCCATCATGAAACACCAGCCACCACCGTAGGTATTCAGGACCGGATGCGCGCCGTAGTAGCTGTGGGTCTGTCCGCCGTAGCCGAAATCGCGCGGATCGCCGGTGAAGTAGTAGCACCCGTCGCGAAATGCGAACAGGCGGGTATCAAGGGGCGGGTAGGGACGCACGTGCTGTCCTTCCGTCGGGTCCCAGGGGGCCCCCGGCGTGACGCGCGTGTCGACGGGGTGCGGTCCGACATAGCAGTAGCCAGCTCCGTCGACGGCATGGGGGGCGCCCTCGACATCGGGTGGAATCAACGGAGTTCCGTCGTACTCGTCCGGGACGCCTTCCGGTTGTCCCATGGGCGCGCCGGTCACGCCGGCGGGTGGGGTCGGCGTCGATACCGATGGGGTGCTGGGTGACGATGGTGCGGGATGGACGAACGCTTGGAGTTGGCCTTGTTCGGCGGTCTGTTCAAAGGGTTGTTGCGCCACACTGACGCGTCCGAAACCCATGGAGGATACAAGCAGTGTGACCGTCCCGATTCCGATCGTCATGGGGGTCATTCGCCGCCCTCCTCGAATGAATTGACTGAACATCGCTATGGATTTCACGAATCGCATTCCTGCCAAGAAACAGCAAACCTTGGGCCATGCACCTTGCAAATCCGCTCCCCAAGTCCGTCTTCGCGGCAACCAAACCGTGCCGCACATTCACGGTCAGCCGATGACCCGCCCCCCGGATTCACGAGCAGCGCGTTGCGGTGCGTGCCGATTCAGCTTAGTTTAATGGCGAAAACCACCATGTCCATCGAAGCTCAGATTGCCGACCTTCTCAAGGCGTCCATTCGCAGCCGTGACATGCCCACGGCCGATTGCGTGCGCATGATCAAAACCAAACACATGGAACGGCGAACCGCGTCGGGATTCAAGGGACCGCTTGACGATGCCCTGTGGTTGGACGTCATCGCGGCCTATCAGAAACAGTTGCGCAAGACACGTGAAGAATACGTGGCCGTCGGCGAACGTGGCGCTGCCGCGCTGCCGCAGATCGATTTCGAGATTGAGCTGTGCGGGCGTTTCCTGCCCAAGGCGGCCGGCGAGGAAGAGGTTCGCGCAGCGGTCCGCGAGGGCATCGCGCGGTTGGCGGTTACGGATCCCAAACAGGCGGGGCGTCTGATGGGCGAGATCATGAAAGCCAACAAGGGCCGCTTCGACGCCAGCATGGTGAAGCGCCTTGTCGAGGAAGAACTGGTCCCCAGGGTCTGAACGCCGCTTGCGCTTCTGACTGTTCGCCGGTCAGCTTCGGCTACGACAGCAGGGACATGTAGTCGGTCAGATCCGCGGGCAAAGGGCTCTCGACCGTCATCGATTGGGCCGTGACCGGGTGTAGGAATGTTAGCCTGGACGCGTGTAGAGCGTGGCGCGGCAGTCCATCAAAGCGCGCGAGGAGCTCTGGCGAGATGGGGCCTTCGCACGCCTCCATGAAGTAACGTTCGCCGGCGCCGTACAGTTTGTCGCCGACCAGTGGATAACCGATCGCAGCCAGGTGCACGCGAATCTGGTGCTGACGTCCGGTTTCGGGGGATGCGACCACCAGTGCGTGGGCGGCGAACCGTCGGACGACCTTCCAACGGGTGAGGGCGGCCATCCCGTCGGCAGCCGGACCCATCATCAGGTGTGTTGGTGTCTCCAGCAGTTTGATCGGCTGGTCGATGATGCCTTCGTCGGGCGGGATACCTTTGCACAGTGCAAGGTACTCCTTCTTTATCGTCCGCCGGGCAAACGCAGTCTTCAGGTTGGCACCAGCTTGCCGTGTCCGCGCGATCAGCATGACCCCCGAGGTTTCGCGATCGATGCGGTGGCAGATCTCGGTGTGCTGGCCCGGGTAGCGTTCGCGCAAAACCGCCACCAGCGTGTTTCGCCAGAACTTCGCGGTGGTGTGCATCGGCAGCCCGGCGGGTTTGTCGATAACCAGTACCGACGGATCTTCGTACAGGACATCGAAACGCCGGGGTACATCCGGTTCGATCGGAGCGGGGCGTTCCAGAATGATCTTCTCGCCGAAACGAACTAGGGCGGACGAGCGAGCGCGCCTTCCCTCAAGCGAGATCTGGGTCTCGATGATTTCCTGAATGCGTGTTCGAGAAAGACGTCCGATGCGACGTTTGAGGAAGTGGTCCAGACGCCATCCGTCACACTCGCGGGGGACCGCGATGTTCAGACGGATGACGTTGGCCCCAACGTCATCGGGATTCGACTCGGGCTCGCCTTCGGGATCAGGTTCGGGTTCGGGTTCAAGGTCGTCGGGCATGACCCCGCCGCCGATGACCGACGCCGGGCTAGTCTTCGTCGACGCCCCCATCCCAGCGCCAGTTCCCGCGTTCCTGTTCCTCGGGCTTCGGGCGTGTGGATTTCTTCTTCTCGGGGCGATCGCGCCGCCGCTCGCCAGCGGGTGGCGCCGGCCCAGCCGGTGGCGGTGGGCCACCGAAGGTTCGCGGTCCGCCAAAACCTCCGGGGCGGGGCGGGCCACCGGGGGCGCCGCCAAAACCGCCTGGTCGTGGTGGGCCGCTGAAGGGGCGCGGAGGGCCGCCTGCGCCCATGCCGCCCGCAGGTCCCGTGCCGGTGCCTCCCGGACGGGGTGGTCCTCCGAGGCCCATGGGCCTGGGACCACCTGGGCCACCGCCTGCGGGGCGTGCCTGGGCTTCCTCCACTACTATCGGGCGACCCTGAAGGATGCGCCCACCCAATTTTTCGATGGAGGTTTTCGCCCCTTCATCGGTCATCGTCTCGACGAACGCAAAACCACGCGGACGTCCAGTCTCACGGTCTAGCGAGACCCGAACGCTCCGGACCTCGACCCCTTCCGACGAGAAAGCCTCGCGTAGCTCCTGCTCGTTGACGTTGTAAGAGAGGTTGCCGATAAAAAGGCGCGTACCCATCGAACGTAAATCCTGCCGTACGGTTTGGGTTGTTAGGTCGCGGGGCGATTGTTGACCCGGTCCCGAAGTTCCTTACCGGCCTTGAAGGTCGGCACGCGACGAGCGGCGATTTGTATCGTTTCGCCCGTTTGCGGATTGCGCCCGGAACGGGCCGCCGATTCGCGCACGGCGAAGGCCCCGAACCCCCGGAGATCGATCCGCTCACCTTTCGACAGTCCCTCGGCCACAGCGTCGATTAGTGAGTCGATTGTTGCCTCGACCTGGGGTCGGGGCAGTCCGCGCTGTTGCGTCACGAGGTCCACCAGATCAGCCTTCTTCATGGGTTTCGTATTCTCCTTTGGTCTTGCGTGGGATCGACCCCACACCGGGGTCGAAAGAGCGCGAGCCAGGTTGCGCCTGCGGCGCGCGCCTGGGTGCGAATCAGGGGTAACCATAGTGCCGGTGTGCAAGGAAGGTCAAGGAGGGGGTGGGGTGCCCCCCAAAACGTCGTGTCATCTCGGGGCGATGGCCGGGAGAATGGCCGGGACGATGGGACCGGGAATCCCGTCCGTATGCTGGTAGAGCCAGCCGAGGGCCAGGCCCGCGAGCGGCACGAGCTGGCCTACGCGATGATCGCCCAGGCGCCCGAGATGGTGGCCTTCATGAAGGAACAGGGGATGCCGACCACGACGGAGGCGCGCATCACCTACAAGGAAGTCGTGCCCCACCGACGGCTGGCCTATGTGCACCTGACCGACTTCGTCCCGAACGTGGCGCCCTACGACGTCGAGTCGGTCGTCGAATTTCAAGTGACCGGCGACATTGTGAGGATGAAGTTGACCTTCGATCGTATGCACGACGAGGAGTGGACCAATCGCGTCGTCATGGGCTGGGAGAGCGAGCTCGGCAAGCTGGCCAGGGTGTTGGCCGCCAACGATTCGAAAACGGCTTGAGCAGGGTCGCGCGGCTCAGGCGGAGCGCGTTTACTCGTCCGGCATGAAGGCCATCTCGAACGCTGACGTACATGCCTGGTAGCTCCATGCAGGTTATTTCCTCGCGTCAACTTGAAAGCGGTCTAGGCTAGCAGCGTAATGAAGGGCTTCCTGCTTGGCCTCGTGGTCGCGGCCTTGGCGTTCGGCGGATACCTTTATTGGAAGCACCGGATGGCGCCTGCTGCCCCAAGGACAGTCGCGGCCGTCGATGGCGGAACGCAAGCCAAGCCCGTCAAGGAGAAGAAGCGCAGGCGCCGGGGCGCGCACCTGGTTCGCGCGTCGGCTCCGTCGCAGGGCGGGAGCGCGGATCGTGCGCGTGTCGAGGCGCCCGCTCCCCCGCCGCTGGAGTCTGAACCCGAGCCCATCAAGCTGAAACCGGCGGATCTAAAGTTGGTCGCGCAGGGGGATGATTTGTCACGTCCCGACGTACAGAAATTCGACATGTCGGACGATCGGGGAGGCCACGAGCTTTCTCAGGACGAGATCGAAGATCGCTTTCGAGCCCGGCAGGATGATATTTTGGGATGCATTTTTCGCGCGCGCCCCGATGAGGAAACCTACGTCCCAGGAAGGGTGACGGTGAAGTTTCGGATCCAGAAGGCTGGGACCGTGCGCGGCGTGAAGGTCGAAGCGCCGGCGATTCTGATGAAGGCCGGTCTGTACGGATGCATCAAGGGGGTGGTCGGGGGAATTCGGTTTCCGCCATCCAACTCCAGCCAGATCCTCTCGTACCCGTTCAGCTTGTCCTGACGGTTGCGGTCAACCGCTTCTCGTGTATCGGGAG
>JANOJB010000348.1:0-10914 GCA_031407985.1 Pseudomonadota bacterium
GCCGTAGCGGGAATCGCGCGCGTAGATCTCGGCGAGATCGGCGCGCAATGTATTCGCGATGGACGTCCAGCCCGGCGATCCAGACAGATCGGCCAGCGATCGCGCACCGGGCCGGTCGAACGCCAGGCTGCCCGCGTCCAGACCGTTCGTTTCGAATTGGGCCAGCGTGATCGGATAGGTGATGGTGACAAGGGGTACAAACGCGTGGTCCCCTGCCGGTTGCTGTGGCGCGCGCGATGATTTCACGGGCGTTGGCGACGCGGACACCTCGTGCGCTTGCGTTTCGGGAACGGCAAGCAGAACACCTACGACCAGCGCGATGGGGGCCGCCATCCACGCACTGCCCGCGATGCGTTCGGTTGCCCCGCCGGAGATCGTCTTCATCACCTTCACCACCTTCAACGCGTCACCGGCCCGTAATCCAGTGGGCCCGCGACGCCATCCGGGATCGGCCCCAGGTTGTACGATTCCACGCGCAGGGTTTCGTTCAGGATCCACAACACGTCGACCTGACCGTCGGGGCTGGGTCCGCCGATCGCGTCACCACCCCCCTCGACAACCTTGTAGGGAAGCGCAGCGGGCCGACCGGTGCCCGCCGCCGCCAGTCGCGCAAAGCGACCGAGGTACGCGTTTTCGACGGCAAGCGGAGCGGTGAAGTCCGAGACCGGGGCGATTTCTTTTCCAGTCCATTGGGTAAAGCCACCCGCGAAGGGCCCCGACGCGGACATATAGATACCGCCGACCTTTCCCGCGGATCCGGATCCGATGCGACCAATGGGGAGGGGCACGCCGCGGATCATGTCGAAACGGGCGAAGTACATTTCCGCGCTTCCCGACTCTGGTGGGATGCCGAGAAACAAGTCGAAGCCGCGTGACGGCGAGGCGCCGAACGTGGCCGCTTTGAAGTTGTGGTCCAGCCACAGAGTCTGGGACAGGTCAAGCTCGTGAACAGTGCCGACCGAAGCAACCGAGCCGCCCGCGGGTCCGCAGATGACGAGAAGCCGTGGCCCCAAAGCGTCCCCCGCAATCTCGATCGCGGTGATCGCGGTGGCGCAACTGGGCGGTTTGTCGGCGATACGCACCAACGATCCCGCGTCCGTCGCGCGGTACACACCGCCCGGGCGCGCGGCCCAAATGCCCCCCGCCGCATCCAGCGCGACGCGGTTGCCGCACTTGATGGTGTCGCAACCGTCGGTGAATCCGGCGGGCGTTTCCAATACGGTAAACCGTGACGAGTTGCCGCCTGCCGTGGTCGTGCAGGCGATTCCACCGACGGGGCCAGCGGTCGGCACCAGGGGCACCAGACACATCTTTCCGGCCGCGACGTCGAAGTCGTACGCGTTGAGAAAAAACATCCAGCCGCCTGCCACCGCGGGCCACCTCACACACGGCTGGCAAGGCACCGCTTCGATGCCGCCCGAACACGTGGTTCGGGCCGCAGGACATCCGTCGGGACAAGTTGGGACACGGGCAGGGTAGTCGTCGTCGGTCCGGCCGTCGCAGTCGTCGTCGACGCCGTCGCATGTGGCATCGGTCGCGCGGCATTGCCGCCCGCCGACACATTTGATGACGTCACCCCTGGGAATGAAATCATCGTCGGTGCGGCCGTCGCAATCATCGTCGATACCGTCGCACGTCAGGTCCTGTTGTCCGCAGGTCACCGGCTTTTCCGCTACGCGTTCGCCGATGCCGCCGTCCCCATAACCGGCCGTCGCGCCCGGGCCGCCACGATCACCCGTGCAACCCGCGCTCTCCCCGACAGCGACGACCGCCGCCGCTACCGCCACCGCGATCTGTCCCGATACCCGCCACATGCCTGCTGACTCCGCGGGCAGTCAAGCACGGGCAATCGAGATCGCCAAGCGCACCGCGCTGATACGCCACGCAACCCCTGTCGCGTCCGCTTGGCGTGTCTTTGGCGCGTGTCTTTGGCGCGTGTCTTTTGCGCGTCTCTTTTGCGCGTGTCCTGGCGCGTGCCCCGGATTTGGTGCCGGGCGTCAGGGCGTCAGGGCGTCAGGGCGTCAGGGCGTCAGGGCGTCAGGGCGAAGCAGTAGAAACCGCCGTAGCCGCCACCGGCACCGACGGTGACCATGCTGCCCGGGCCTCCGGTCTGGACAAGGTTCACCCCAGGCGCGCAGCCGCCGGCGGCGTGCGCTTGCATCCAGCTCATACCACTTGCGGCCGGCCAGGAATGACCACACATCGGCTTGCCGGTCGTGCCAACCGCGCTTGTCCAGTCGTTGCACGTGGCGCCCGCGTTGGCGCCGTTCAGCATGCCGGTCGTGTTTGAACCGGTCAGCGTATCGTGGTTGTCCACGCCCTGATGATTGGGAATACCGGATTCGTTCGGCAGATCGGCGGCGATCAGCGCGTCGCCGCCCGTGGGCCGCTGCATGGCCAGCGCGGTCTTGGTCATCGCCAGCAGACGCCCCATGCGGTCGTACCAGGGGCCTTCGCCGATGCGATTGATCGCGTTCACGGCCGGTGGCCCATAGGCACTCAGGAACGCGCGCCAGGTCTTCCCGTTGCCGGGCATCGACATGCCCGCGACGGTCGTGCAGATCTTGTCGGCACCGGCAAGACCGGTGGCCTCGCCGTACCGCAGATCGCCACCGAATCCGTCCTGGCTTCCCGACAGCGATCGTATCGCTTCGAGGCTGGTCACGAAGAAGCTGAACCGGGTGGTCGATGCCCCGCCGGCACCCGAGCCACCCGTGCCGGCTCCGCCTGTTCCCGCACGGCCCGCAGCCCCGCCTGTTCCCGCGCGACCCGCGGCTCCCCCCGTGCCGGCTCCGCCCGTGCCACTCCTACCGCCGGTGGAGGCCCCACCAGTACCCGTCGAGCCGCCCGAGCCGACGGCCGCGCCGCCCGAGCCGACGGTCGAGCCGCCCGAGCCGACGGTCGCGCCGCCCGAGCCGACGGTCGCGCCGCCCGAGCCGACGGTCGCGCCGCCCGAGCCGACGGTCGCGCCGCCCGAGCCTGCGGTACCCGGTTCGGCAGCGGGGACACAAGCCAGACCCAAGATGCAGGGAACCATCAGAAGCGGAAGGACGCAGCGTTTCATGATCTTCCTCTCTATTTTTCGGAGACGTCGGGGTTCGAACGATCTCACGCCAACGGGTCCATCGCGGGGCGTCTAAACCTGCGAGAGTTCGTGCCGCTTCGGGCGGGAAAGTGTCATTAAAGCATCATTTTTGTTCCGTTCGTGTTTCTGAACCGTCGACCCGTCCCGCGCTGGGGGTTGTAAACCGCTTGGCTACCGCCCGGGGCCGGTCACCGAGGCCGTCCAACTCGGCGCCACGGCCGCGCTGAGCTTCAGCAGATCGGGCGGAATGTCCGCCATTGCGGTCAGCGGGCGGATCTCCAACAGGTTGTCGAACCCCAGACCGACAGGACAGCGCAGCGCCCATGCGATCGCCTCGTCCAGCGACTTGACGTCGACGATGTAGAAGCCGCCGAGCAACTCCTTGGTCTCCGTGAACGGTCCGTCGAGAACCGCGCGTTTCCCGTTGGCGACGCCGATCCGGGCACCCTTCGCTCCAGGGTTGAGCCCCTCGGACGCGACCAGCACGCCGGCCGTGTGCATGTCCTCGTTGAACTTCATATAGGCCGCGAACGTCGTCTCGAACGGCGCGCT
This sequence comes from Pseudomonadota bacterium, assembly GCA_031407985.1. Lineage (GTDB taxonomy): Bacteria > Myxococcota_A > Polyangia > Fen-1088 > Fen-1088 > FEN-1088. Next base: position 3,638 of record JANOJB010000348.1, read on the forward strand.
CGCCGGTTGTTGGGTATCGGTCTCGGGTTTCGTGTCGCCGGGTCCGGCCGTGATGATGAATCGCATCGTTGCTCTCCTTGTGGTTTGGGGTTTTCGAATCATGCTCCCAGCCTGCCGACGAACCAAGGTCAGCTAGATCGACACCCAGCGAGATGTTTCATTGGCGGACAGCGATCGCTTGATCGGAGGGCGGGAGAGGCGGCCTCGATTGGCGAGGGGGCCAGTTACGCGGCGCTGGTCGCTTCGACCGATGTCGCCGGTCGGCTCATCACAAGGTGCAGAATTGGGGTAGTGGCGAATGTGGTCACCACCGCCATGATTACCAACATCGCGAACAGCGCAGGCGAGATGACCTTCAGATCGAGGCCAATGTTCAGAACGATCAGTTCCATCAGGCCCCGGGTGTTCATCAAGATCCCCAGCGCCGCCGATTCCCGCCACGACAGGCCGGTGAGGCGAGCCGCCACCGTGCTGCCCCCGAACTTGCCCGCCGACGCAACGGCGATGATTAGCCCGCACAACACCCACTCGGTCGCGCCCGACACCAGGCCAATCTGCGTGCGCATTCCGGTGTAGGCAAAGAAAGCGGGCAGCAGCAGGATCACGACGATGTCTTCCAGCTTCCGCACCAGTTCGCGTGCAATCGTCGCGTCGTGCGGAATGATCGCGCCCAGCAGAAACGCACCGAAGATGGCGTGAATGCCGATCCACTCGGTCACCAGCGCGGAGGCCAACAAGGCCACGAAGGTCCCGGCGACAAGCGAGCGCGGCGGGGTCGGCAGGCGATCATATCGGGCGACCAGCCGGCGGACGAGGGGGCGCAAGACGCTGAAGACCAACCCGATGTAGCAAATGCTGAGTACGGTGGTGGTAACGGCGCCCCCGACCTTCGGGTTGGCTACGCTGACCACGAACGCCAATAGGCACCAGGCGGTAACGTCATCGACGGCGGCGCAGGTCAGCGCGATCGTACCCAAGTGTGACCGGTTCATCCCGCGATCGGTCAGGATGCGCGCCAGTACGGGGAACGCGGTTACTGACATCGACACGCCCAAGAACAGGGCAAACACGGTGAACGGCACGTCGCTGCTGGCAAGGCGGGGATACAGAACCAGCGCCAGGCCCGATCCAAGCAAGAACGGCAGAACGATGCTGGCGTGAGAGATGGCGACCGTGGCGTGGGTGCGGGCACGCATCAACCCAAGATCCAGATCCAACCCCACCATGAACATGTAAAGAAGAACTCCGACCTGCGACAGGATCGACAGAAAGGGTGCGACGGTGGGCGGCAGCAGGAACGCGGACGCGTCCGGCCAGATGCGACCAAGCAGGGAGGGCCCAAGCAGAATTCCCGCCAGTACCTCGCCAATCACCGCCGGTTGTTTCGCCAACGCGAACAGCGCTCCCAGTACCCGCGCGGTCACGATGATCACCACCAGCGCCAACAAGACATGCATCAGCACGTCCACCTGCACCTTGGATGGTCCCTCGCCGAATCGTTCGCCGGCGGGTAAAGGCGCGCGCGCGGTCAAATCGTGCCCCAGATGGCGGACCACCAGGAATCCGCCGACGGTAATGACGATCAACGCCAGATAAAGCAAGGGTTGCCGCCAGCGAGGACGCCCATCCCCGCTACCGGCCTTCAAACCACCGACGACCTTGGCGTCCACGAAGGCAGTTTGCCGCAGGTCCGATCGGCTTGTCAGAACTATTTCAGGGATTGATGGTCAGATTCCAACCTCGAACTTCAGGTGCAGCGAAACGAACACGTTGCTCCCGGAAATCCGCGCTCCGGTGCCAGCGCTGACGGCGTCTTCGGCGGCAAAGAGGCTGAAGACCTCAGCATCCAAACCGATGCCTCCAAACAAGGTTGGCGCCAGTTTCTTTTCCAAGGCAACCCCGGCCCGCGCGACGACGCCGGTTCGATCAGGGGAGCCGTCGAGGCGACCGGTCAATGCCCCCCCTTGCTCGGCGATGACGCCGCCGCCACCGCGCAGCATCAGCCTCCAACCGCCAAGTCCGATCGCTCCGCGCAGGCCCGCGATGCCCCGCGAGGTCGACGCTCCTGATCCGAGGGTCGTGTGATCAGCATAGGCCTCGAAGATCAGCAAGCGAAGGCCCGCCTGAAGCCCCAGTCCTCCCGACGCGCTCCGCGCCGGCGATGCCATACCGCTGTCCGCCTGGGGATTGGAGAGGCCGCCGTGTCCCTGGACATAGCCCGCGACAATGTCCGCCCGCGCGGGACGGACCATGAGCGCAAAGACGGCTGCGCCCGCGATGATCGCTATGATCGCCCTGATCTTGATCGCTGGGGTGAAGGTTGGAGTTTTCATAAGAACACCATCAGTTGGTGGCGGGAACATGATTGTGGGTGAGGCGTCGTGTTCCGATGGAACTGACGGCGGTGTCCGCTTTTTGTCGGCGTGGGGTGACAGTAGTCACCGACGGGGGCGTCAGGGTGGGGCGTCCCGGCGCGGGCGGGCTAGACGCGGATGATGCGACCAGTACGAAGATTCCCGCAGAGAAGATGGTGGTGAAAAGTCTTCTGGCAACGAATTGCATTTGGGCCTCCCTGATCAGGACTCGACGACAAAATTCAGCTCGACTCATTGATTCACAACTGTTCGACAATGTTCGACTCAACTATTCCACTATGACTATTCGCCTATTCGACTTCGACTGCCAAAACCTATTCGACTTCGACTGCCAAAACCGTGCCAGTGTGGAGGTCCCTGCTTTCGTGGACAGGTGGTAGCGAATGGGTGACGGATGTCCGGAAGCGGACACCGACGGCTGCCCGAGAGGCGTTCGATCAACTGGCAGGTTTCGCCCCTCTCGCCAGACACGCCCCAGAGTCGCGCGCACCGGAATCGTCTAGACTGCCGGAATGACGGCCAACCAACAGGTTTTCATCGGTACCGATTGCGGTGCCACGATGTCAAAGGTGGGTGGCATCTGGGCCGACGGCACCACCGTATCCACAAAGCTTCACCAGCGCCCGACCAATTCCCAGCACGGTCCGCAGGCGGTGGTCGCGTCTTGGATCGAGGCCGTCACGGAATATCTGGGTGAAAATGGCCTCACCTGGGCCGAAGTAAACAGCGTCGGGCTTGCCATCCCGGGACCGTATTTGCGATACGGGGTGCTCGGCCATTCGGCCAACCTGCCCGAGGTCTTCGACGGCTGGGATTTCCATGCGGCCTACAGTCAGGCGCTGTCGCAGAAGGCCGGCCGGGCCGTGCCGCTGGTGGCGGGGAACGACGGCGCGTTCGGCGGCGTGGCCGAGGCGCAACGCGTGCGTGGCGCGACGTCGGGGACCGTTTTGATGTTGGCACCAGGTTCGGGCCTGGGTTCGGCGTTCATCGATGCGCAGGGCTTGCCCCTACAGGGCGACACCCTGGCGGGAATGGAGACCGCGCACATGGCGGCGCCGCTGCACCTGCTTGGTGCAAAACCGTACCTGTGCGGTTGTGGTCGCACGTGGGGATGCGTCGAGCTGTACACGACGCTTGCGGGCCTTCCGTATTTGTTGGCCGATCGGCTCGCAGGATATCCCGACCACGTTCTCGCGCAGTCCGCGCAGAGTCCCAAGGACAAGGCGCTCAGCCTGCGCGGACTCGCGCAAGAGGGGGACGCCCTGGCGGTCGAACTTTTCGACTTCCAGGCCCGCGCGATGGGATTTCACATCGCCAGTCTCGCCATGGTCCTCGACCCTCAGTTCGTGGTGATCGGGGGCGGATTGATGGATCCAGAGAACACCACCGAAGCTTTTCGTGAACGCTACCTGCGCATCGTGCGCGAAACGGCCCACCCCCACCTGTGGCCGGTCCAGCGCCAGCGGATGACGGTTCTTCCTTCGACCTTGGGCGAGCTTTCGCAGGCGATCGGCGCGGCGCTGGTGGCGCTGTATCGCAGCCGACGTTAAGCCTGCTACGCTGGCACGATGATCACCGCCGGAATCACCGCGGCCGTCGGGGGCCTGTTGTCATTGTTCGGTATCGCCCCCGGACCCTATCTGGTGGGCGTGGCCATTGTCGTCAAGATCACGGTCGTGATCGCCGGCATTGGAGTCGGTGCCCGTTTGGTAAAGCGCCGCGCGGCCGCGAAGCTGGCGGACAAGGCCGCGGCTGAAGCCGGTGGACAGCTCCCGCGCTAGGGCCGTGTCACGAGGGGGTGGCGGCGCGACGCTTGCACGGGCATTCAGGCGCCGACCGGCTAGATTTGCCAACGAGGCCTCGCGATGCCGCAACAGAATCCTCCCTGGGACACCGACCCCGCGCTGACCCAAAGGGGCGTGGGGCCATTGGGACACACTTCCGCGCGCGCGGCGACGTCCGACGATCCCGCGCGTTATCGTCTGGGTTCGCGCGTAGGCGAGACCGGGCAGGTGTACGAGGCACAAAATAGCCGCTATGCCGGGCGCCTGGTCGTGAAGTTGTTTCCGTTCGCGGCCAGTCTGGCGCCCTCGGCGGTCGCTGCGTTCACACGGGAGGCCCAAACGGTGGCGGGTTTGCGTCACCCCCACATCGCGCAGCTGATTCACGCGGGCGCCTTCTCCGATGGAACTCCTTTCGTGGCGATGGAGCGGCTTTCCGGGCAGACGCTGGATCAGCGTATCGCCGGCCGCGGCGGGTTGCCGATCACGGAGGCGCTTCCCTTGGTGCGCGGGATTGCGTCGGCGTTGTCGGCCGCGCATGTTGCGGGCGTCGTTCACCGCGAGTTGCGTGCCGACAACGTGTTTGTCGCCGACATCGCGGGCTATGAATACGGGTTCGCAAAGCTGCTGGACTTCGGTGTGTCGCGCCTGACCGCGGCGGCACGCGCGGCTGGCCGCATCATCAGCCCGGCAGCGTTGCGCGCGTTGGCTCCCGAGCAGGGGCAGGGGGTCGGCTTCGGTGATCGCGCCGACGAACGTACGGATCAGTTCGCGCTGGCGGTCTTGACCTATCGGCTGTTGACCGGCGCCGAACCGTTCGCGGGGCATGAACGCGGGCCCGCGTTTGAAAGGCTGGGCGAAAACCAAACCGCCGCCGCGACGGCCGTCATTCGCTGTGCGCCCGCGGTGGAGGGCGTGCTGAACAAGGCGATGAGCACACGTCCCGAAAACCGGTTTGATTCGGTGGCCTTGTTTTTTCGCGCCTTCGACGAGGCCCTGACGGGAAGATCCGCGCCATCAGGCCCGCCGGCGGTCCGGCACGACGCACCCACCGTATTGATCCAGGTCCCGGCGCCTGCTTTTGTCGTCGGCCGGGAGGCAGGCGCGCGCGCTGCCGCGCCTGTTTTTGGCATCGACAAGGAGGCCGGCGAGCGCGTGCGGGCGGGTAGGGCCGCCGAGCAGGGTATCGACGGCGATCATTTTCACGCGTCATCGCAGACCCTACGCGCGACGGTTGTCCCGGTCTCGTCGCTCACGCAGCAGTTTTTCGTCGAGGGAGATCGGCAGGAGGCCAGCCATCGCGCCCACGCGGAACAAGTGCAGGCGGATAGTTTCAATGAGGATGGGCGGTCGTTTGATACGACCGATCGCGTTCCCAGAAGACGGGCGCCCCTGATGGCGGTGGCGCTGGCGGTCGGATTCGGCATCGGCGCATGGGCCACGGGCATGTGGTCACCGTTCACATGGTTCGCGGCCAACGCCGACGGCATTCGGTTCGGGGCGGTGCCATCGCCAGGAGTCGGATCCCAGCGCCCCGCCCCGGTCGCAACCGTCGAACGCACGGTGCCCCCCGCCGCCTTCGCGGTACCGGTTGCGGCCCATGCTCTTCCGGTACCCGCCGTACTGCCGCCAGCGGTCGCGCCCCCCAGTGCTGTGGTGCCCGTCGTGCCTGCTGTGCCTGTCACACAGGGGACGCCGGTGGTGCCAGGCGGAACCAGCTCGCAGGTGTCCCCTGCGTTTTCCGGTTCGCCCCCCGCGGCTTCCGAACCCGTGGGTCCGCTGCGTGGACACGCCTGGTCACCGGATAGGCGACGGTTGATTCGTTCCCAGTTGGCGCCGCTGCCGACCGAGTCACCGCCTCCGCCCGACATGTCGCCGCCCGCGCGAGACATGTCACCACCTCCGCGAGACATGTCACCACCTCCGCCAGACATGGCGCCGCCTCCGCCGACCGACCCAACGCCGGTGGCGCCGAGCGGATCGCCACCGCCTTCGCCGATCGACTCAACGCTGCTGGCGCCGAGCGAATCCAATCGGGGATCCGAATCACCCACGCCTTGAGCGTGGGCGTCCGCGATTCGAGTAGAGTGCGTGGCGATGGCGCTGTCCGCGATCGTGTACCACCTGCAAATCGACCTGTCTGATGTGGATCGCGGCGTCTACCAGACGCTGGATCTCCGCATCGCGCGGCACCCGTCTGAGACGATGCGCTATCTGCTGACCCGGGTGATCGCGTATTGCCTGTGCCACCAGGAAGGGATCGCCTTTTCCAAGGGCCTGTCGACCACAGAGGAACCCGCCCTCTGGGTGAAGGACATGCAGGGCAACCTGCGGGTTCTGATCGAGGTCGGGACGCCGTCCGCTGAACGCTTGCACAAGGCCAGCAAGGCGTCACCCCGCGTGGTGATTTTTACGCACAACGATCCGGAGCTGCTGAAGAAAGCCGCGCGGACCAAGGTGATTCACAAGGCCGAGGCCATCGAGGTCTATGCGCTGGACGGAGCTTTTTTGGACGCGCTTGACGCCGCCACCGACCGAAACGCGAAGTGGACCCTGGTCCACACCGAGGGAGTGTTGTACGTGACCAGCGGCGACCACAACGTCACCGCGCCCGTCAGCCGCCATTCTTTGGTCGACTGATTCGTGCCGAGGCACTTGGAGACCGAGGCAACTCGAAATAACCTGGCACCAATGTCACCCCGCATAAAAAAGGTACTTAGGATCCTGATCCTTGTCGGGATCGTGATCGGTGTCGGAATCCAGTTCGTGCCGGTGGAAGGGATCGCTTCGAACCCACCCGAGAGGTTCGCGCTCGGCGCACCGGCGGAAGTCGAGGAGATCATGCGGCGTGCCTGTTTCGATTGTCACAGCAACGAGACCAAATGGCCGCTGTACAGTCGTATCGCGCCCGGTTCGTGGCTGATGGCCCGCGACGTGACGAAAGGCCGCAAACATCTGAACCTGTCGAAATGGGGCGATTCGGACGACGAAGAGCGCCAACTGGATCGGGAGAATTGCTGGGACAAGATCGAAGCGGGCGAGATGCCCCCGTGGTTCTACATCTACCCGATGCACATGGGCGCGAAACTTTCAGAGACGGAGAAGACGTCGCTGAAAGCCT
>JANOJB010000023.1:0-6679 GCA_031407985.1 Pseudomonadota bacterium
GTGATCATCGCCGACAAGTTGGGGATCGCCGCCGAACTGGAGGCCGAGATGGCGCATGTGGTCGGCACCTACCAGTGTGAATGGAAGGCCACGTTGGAGGATCCCGAAAAGCTGGCGCGCTTCCGGCCGTTCGTGAACAGCGCCAGTCCGGACCCCAGCGTCGTGTTCGTCCCCGAACGGGAGCAGCTGCGGCCCGCCTACCCGCATGAAAAACGCGCGCTGTTGGACAGACTGATTGCGCACGAGCGGCAGCAAGAACGACAGCAAGAACGACAGGATGTCCGCGGATGAGCGTAGCGATGCATGCGGAACATCCGCGCGGCGGAATTGAACCGGATCTGTTGTGGTTCGACGTGTGTGGGCTGGAGGACATTGTCCCCAACACGGGCGCCCCCGCCCTGTTGGCCGGTAGGCAAATCGCTGTGGTGCGCCTGGGCGAAGGCGCGGACGTATTTGCGCTCTCGAACTACGATCCGTTCAGCGAGGCCTTCGTGATCGCGCGCGGCATCGTCGGCTGTCGCGGCGACTGCCCAAAAATCGCGTCGCCCATTTTTAAGCAGAATTTCGATTTACGAACTGGTGTTTGCCTGGACGACCCGACGGTGACGTTGCCGACCTATCCCGCTCGCGTACGCAACGGGCGCATCGAGATCGCGCTCACACGATGAGCACGGCGATCAGAAGCTCCCTGCTGGCCCTTGCGCCGAACCGCGCGCCGGTCTCGGCGGCCAGTCCAGCGCAATTCTCGGCGTTGGACTGGGTGCTGGCCGACCAACAGACACTGACCGCGGTGGACCGCTTCGCGCGCAAACACGACGACGACGTGTTGCCCGCCAACGCCAAGTTCTATCGTGATCTGATTCCGGGCAAGGCACCGGCGGCGGGCCAGCAGTACGCCTTCGAGGTGGATCTGGATCTGTGCACCGGATGCAAGGCCTGCGTCACGGGCTGCCACAACCTGAACGGCCTGGACGACGGTGAGGTTTGGCGCACCGTCGGGTTGCTGCACGGTGGGACTGCCCAGGCGCCCGCCCAACAGACGGTGACGACGGCGTGCCACCACTGTCTGGAGCCGGCCTGTCTGTCCGGCTGTCCGGTCAAGGCCTACGAAAAAGATCCCACCACCGGCATCGTCAAGCACCTGGATGACCAGTGCATCGGCTGCCAGTACTGCATCCTGATGTGCCCGTACGACGCGCCGAAATACAACAAGGAACGCGGCATCGTTCGCAAATGCGACATGTGCAGCGATCGCCTGTCCCACGGAGAGGCGCCCGCCTGCGTGCAGTCCTGCCCCAACGAGGCGATCCGCATCGCCATCGTGGATCGCGCCGACGCGATCGAGGCAACCGAGGCCAATACGTTCCTCCCCGGCGCGCCCAGCCCGGGCGACACGCTGCCCACAACCGTCTATAAAACCGAACGCGCGTTGCCGCGGAACATGCTTCCGGCTGATTTCTACAGTGTCAGCCGCGAACACGCGCATCCGCCGTTGGTTCTGATGCTGGGCCTGACGCAGCTTTCGGTGGGCGCGTTCGCGTTGAACCTGGTGGCGCAGGCGATCATGGGGCATCGCGGCGGTCGCGCGCTGGAGATCGCCAACGCCTTGTTCTCCTTGGCTTTGGCTGTGGCGGCGCTTGGCGCCAGCACGTTGCACCTGGGCCGTCCGCAGTATTCGTTCCGCGCGTTTCTGGGACTGCGAACGTCGTGGCTCAGCCGCGAGATTCTTGCCTTCTCGCTGTTCGCCGGACTGTCCGCGGCGTCTGCCGCATCGTTCTTCATTCCACGCGTGGGATCGGGCTTGAGAACCGTGCTCGGATCGTCGGCTGCCGGCGCCGGCGCGTTGGGGGTGTTCTGTTCGGTGATGGTCTACGCCGCCACGCGCCGCCCACACTGGCGTGGCTCGGTGTCGGGATTCAAGTTCACGCTGTCCACCCTGGTTCTGGGCAGCGCCACCGTCGTGATGGTTTCGATGGTCACCAACACGATCACGGCGGGAGCCCTAATTAACACCGTACCGATTTTCGTCGCCACGACTGCCTACCAATGGCTGACCACGTTGTTGCTGGTCGCCGCGGGAATCAAGCTGTTGTCCGAGCTGTCTGTGCTTCTCCACCTGCGCGACAGGCACCACTCGGTCCCCAAGCGGACGGCTCTGTTGCTGGTGGGAGATTTGAAGGGGTTCACCCAGGCGCGCTTCTGGTCAGGCGCTGTGGGCGCGCTGATTTTGCCGACGGTCGGCCTTTTCATCGTGCGTGGGGCCGTGGCGGCGGCCACCCCATTTCCGCTTCATTTGATCACGTTGCTGTCGATCCTGGCGTTCGCCTTGTGTCTGACGGGCGAGCTGTTGGAACGCTACCTGTTCTTCGCGGCCGCCCCGGCTTCCAAGATGCCGGGAGGCGTGGCCTGATGGCGGGTCCCGCCCTGCGCGAGCGCGTCGCCAAGATTCTCCGTGCGCACGACGGCCCGCTGACGCGCGATTTGCTTCTCAAGCCTGGTTCCTTCGGTCTGGGACGTGTACCCGCGCGCCTGCAACCCGACCAGACCACAACGATGGTGTGCGGTTTCTGCTCGACCGGTTGCGGATTGAAGGTCCACCTGCGCAACGGCGAGGCCGTCAACCTGACGCCCGCGACGGACTATCCGGTGAACTTGGGTATGGCCTGTCCGAAAGGATGGGAGGCGCTGACACCGCTGCGCGCTCCGGATCGCGCCACGACGCCCCTGCTGCGCAACGCGCGCGGCAAGCTACAGCCGGTGTCCTGGCCCGACGCTTTGGAGGCGTTCACGACCCGGTTCAAGGCCATCCAGGACAAACACGGTCCGGGATCGGTCGCCTGGCTTGGCACCGGGCAGATCGTCACCGAAGAACTGGCGTTGCTGGGCGCGGTCGCGAAATTCGGCATGGGCTTCCTTCACGGCGACGGTAACACCCGTCAGTGCATGGCGACCGCCGCAGTCGCCTACAAACAGTCGTTCGGATTCGACGCCCCCCCGTACACGTATCAGGACTTCGAGGAATCCGATGTCATCGTCTTGATCGGATCGAACCTGTGTATCGCCCATCCCATCATGTGGGAACGCGTCTGCCGGAATCCGAACAAACCGGCGATCGTCGTTGTGGATCCCCGCAAGACCGAAACGGCGATGGCCGCGACGCAACACCACGCAGCCCGGCCGAAATCGGACCTGACGTTGTTTTATGGATTGGCGCACCTGCTGATTCGCAATCAGTGGATCGATCGGCCGTTCATCGACGCGCACGCCACGGGCTTCGACACGCTGGCGGCCCACGTGGCCGCCTACCCACCCGATCGTGTTTGCGCTGAAACCGGACTGACCGCCGAGGCGCTGGACACCTTCGCCGAGACCATTCATCGCGGCCGGCGCGTGTCGTTCTGGTGGACGATGGGCGTGAATCAAAGCCACGAAGGCGTGCGCGTCGCGCAGTCCATCATCAACCTGGCGTTGTTGACCGGCAACATCGGCCGTCCCGGCACGGGCGCCAATTCGATCACCGGGCAGTGCAACGCGATGGGATCGCGTGTCTTCAGCAATACGACGAACTTGCTGGGCGGGCGGGATTTCACCAGCGAAGCGGACCGGCAATCGGTCGCATCGATTCTGAACATCCCCGAGGATCGCATTCCGCGTCAGAACAGCCTGGCGTACGACCAGATCATCGAGGGGATTCTCAGCGGGCGCATACGCGGCCTGTGGGTCATCGCGACCAATCCCGCGCATTCCTGGATCAACCAGGAGGATCTGCAGGAAGTCTTAGGCCACCTGGACTTCCTGGTGGTCCAGGACATGTACACCACCACGGAGACAGCCACGCGCGCCCACCTGGTTCTTCCCGCCGCCGGCTGGGGAGAAAAGGAGGGCACGTTCATCAACTCGGAACGGCGCATCGGGCTGGCGAAAAAGGTCGCCCGCGCGCCCGGCCAGGCGCTGGCGGACTTCCACATCTTCCATCTGATCGCCGAGAAATGGGGATGTGGCGATCTGTTTTCCGAATGGAAGACGCCCGAGGCGGTGTTTCAGATCCTGAAGCGTCTGTCGAAGGGGCGACCGTGCGACTTTTCGGGCATCACCGACTACACGATGCTGGATCGCGCGGGCGGCGTTCAATGGCCGTTCCCCGAAGGGGCTTCGCTTCCCGACGACGGTAGTTTTTCGCAGCGAAGACTGTTCGACGATGGAGGCTTCTTCACCGACGACGGTAAGGCGCGGTTGATCGTGGAGGCTGGCCGCCCCCTGCCCGAGCCGACCTCCGAGCAATACCCCCTGACCCTGATGACCGGCCGGGGCAATTCCAGCCAATGGCACACCCAAACGCGTACGGGCAAGTCGGCCGTGCTGCGACGCCTGGCGCCCCGCGGCGACTATGTCGAGATCAGCCCGTTCGACGCACGGGCGCGCGGGATCACCACCAACGACATGGTCGACGTCAGCTCGCAGCGGGCCCGGATCACGGTCCGGGCGTTCGTCACCCACGCGGTGAGACCGGGCGACTTGTTCATTCCCATGCACGGCCCCACAGTGAACAAACTGACCTTCGCCGCGTTCGATCCGTACTCGCGTCAACCGGCGTACAAGGCCTGCGCGGTGAACGTTTCCCTGACGCAAGCCGCCGCCTAGGGCGACTGTCAAGATCGTGTTTCCAAACCGTCGGGGCGGGATTAACCAACATCGGATTTCGCCGACACCCGGCGGAAACACGCGCCCGGTACGATCTGAAACATGATCCATGCGGCGATCGACCCATCCCCCAGACATGCGACAAGACATGCGGCGCCTGAAACCGTGACGGTGGCGGCAACATCCGCACGCGACGCCGCCCGCGTCTTGTGGCTGTCGACCATCGCCTTCACGCTGCTGTTCGCGGTCTGGCTGATGTTCGGCGTGCTGGGAATTCCCATCCGGGAGGAACTGCATCTGACCAAGCTGCAGTTCACGTGGCTAACGGCGATCGCGGTATTGAGCGGATCGTTGTGGCGGCTGCCGTTGGGAATTCTGACTGATCGGATCGGCGGTCGGGCCATACTTGTGATGCTGCTGCTGGTGTCCGCGGTCCCCTGCTATCTGGTGTCGCAGGCGACGACCTACACGCAGCTGATGATCTGCGCGGCCTTGTTCGGTCTGGCCGGCAATTCATTTTCCGTCGGCATCGCGTGGAACGCCACCTGGGCCGAACGCCACCGCCAGGGTTTCGCCATGGGGACCTTCGGCGCCGGCAACGTCGGCGCGTCGCTGACCAAGTTGATCGGACCTTCGTTGATCGTGTTGTGTCCCACCGCATTGCTGGGTGGCCTGATTCCGGGCGGTTGGAGGTTCGTTCCCGTGCTCTATTCGGTGCTGCTGCTGGTGATGGCGGCGGCGGTTTGGTTCGGGGCGCCACACCCGGATCGCTGTCCCGGGTCGGGTCGCACGCTGACCGCCATGCTGCGCCCGTTGGCCGAGGTGCGCATCTGGAGATTCGGGCTGTACTACGTCGTGGTGTTCGGCGCGTACGTCGCGCTGTCGCTGTGGCTGCCCAGTTACTACAAAAACGTGTTTCACATGTCGCTGGCGAAGGCGTCGTTGTTGACCGCCTGCTTCATCTTCCCCGCCAGCCTTCTTCGTCCGGTGGGTGGCTGGTTGTCGGATCGCTTGGGGCCGCGCCCTGTAACCTATGCCGTTTTCATCGCCATGTTGCTTGCCTGTATTCCGCTTTGCGCGCCCAGCGGCAGTCTTGGATTCAAGGTTGGTCCCTGGCAGTTCTTCGCCTTCGTCGAGGTGCTGGGAATCGGAATGGGCATCGGCAAGGCGTCGGTCTACAAGTACATTCCAGAATACTTCCCGAAGGACGTCGGGGCGGTGGGAGGCTTGGTCGGAACCCTGGGCGCGCTCGGCGGGTTTTTCCTTCCGCTCACGTTCGGTTACCTCGACGTCTCGACGGGCAGACCCGAAAGTTGCTTCTGGGTGATGCTTGGCCTGATCGTCACAAGTCTTGTGTGGCTTCACATGGTCGTGATCGACATCAACCGCCGCGCCCGGGTCGCGCCCCGCGATACCGCAGCCAGCGACCTTCCAGGAATGGCCGACCCCGCCTGATACCGGGAAGCCGACGCGGACGGGAACACACCGTCCCTGGGCGTGGCGTGTGGGGCGCCGACGCGGGACGCGTGGTCTGCCTGGACCAACCCGGCGACTTGCTGCGCCCGCCCGCGAACGGCTTGCCCTGCGATCTGATTCCGCCGGGCGTCGCGCTCCCGCCGTGATCTTCTTTCGGGATTGTCCGACCCGGGTAACGGGTTAGTCAACGATCGATGTCGCGACCGTCAGGGATTGCGGCATCAGGTTTAACGGCGATCCCCTCGATTGGAAAAGCGTTGGAAACGCGCGGTGGGGCACACTGCCTGACATGAACCGCATCGCGAAACAAAAAAACCAGACACCTTCCTCCGCCAGACCAAGCGCCCCGTCCGTGTCACGGCGTCAATTCGTTGGCGGCGCCGCCGCACTCCTGGGTAGCGCCAGCCTTCTCAGCAGCCGCGCCTCCTGGGCCGCCGCGGAAGGTCCCGAGACGCCGGACATGCGCTTCGGCATCATCGCGCTGACCGACAACTCGCCGATCGTGATCGCCCACGAAAAGGGGCTGTTCAAGAAGTACGGCATCAACGCGACGGTGATCAAG
>JANOJB010000024.1:0-15855 GCA_031407985.1 Pseudomonadota bacterium
AACCGCGTGGGCGACGGAGCCTTTCTGATCGGCGTCTGCCTCCTGCTGTGGGGGATGGGCGCCACGTTTCCCGCGCGCGGCATCAGCCCCGAAGCACCCAGAATGGTGGTGGCCGACGCGACGGGGGGAGCTCCCATCGAACTTGCACGGCGCGGGGCGCCACCGAGACAGGCCACGCTACGCGAGGTCCGAATCGGTCCCACACTGGGGTTTCGCGAACTCGCGGACCAGATGAGCCTGGAAGACGGCCTGTCAAAGCAGGAGGGGGAGGGCGCGAAACCCCCGGTCAGACCCTTCGCCGAGACTTTGGCGCGGAAGAACATCGCGGGCGTGCCTTTGCTGTTTCTCGTCTGTCTCCTGCTGTTTCTTGGCGCGGCGGGGAAATCGGCGCAGGTGCCCTTGTTCGCGTGGTTGCCGGACGCCATGGCGGGTCCGACGCCGGTCTCGGCGCTGATTCACGCCGCCACGATGGTCACCGCGGGTGTGTATCTGATAGCGCGCCTCGGTTTCCTGTTCGCGTTGTCGCCCGCCGCCCTGACCGTGATCGCGGTTGTCGGCGCGGTGACCGCGTTCATGGGCGCCGCGGCGGCTTGCCTGCAATGGGATCTGAAACGCGTGCTGGCCTATTCGACGGTCAGTCAACTGGGCTTCATGTTCGTGGCCGTCGGCGCCGGTGCGTTTTCGACCGGAATTTTTCACGTTGTCACGCACGCCTTCTTCAAAGCCTGCCTGTTCCTGGCGGCTGGCTCGGTGATTCACGCGGTCAATCACATCGAATCGGGTGAGTCTTCGGATCCGCAGGACATGCGCAACATGGGCGGCCTGGCGGGGGCGCTGCCTTGGACCCGTCGCGGTTATCTGATCGCGTGCCTGGCGATTGCCGGATTTCCGATCGCGTCTGGCTTCTTCTCGAAGGACCAAATCTTCGCGGCGATTGTCGCCGGCGGCTCGCTGCGCATGTCCCCCGCCGCCCTGTTTGCCGTTCTGGCGGCAACGGCTGGGTTGACGGCGATCTACATGTTTCGCAGCTACTTCATGATCTTCTTCGCGCGGGCCCCACGGGTGGAACCCATGGGCGCGGCGCATGAACCGTCGCGCAGGATGACCGCAGTGGTCTTGTTGTTGGCGACCGGATCGATCCTGGCCGGTCCGCTTCTGGGCTGGCCGCGAAACTGGAACCCGGCCCACCAGTCTCCCCTGTACCAGCGGTTTATGGAGCCGGTCTTCACCCCTGCCGCACGGTTCATTTCGTCTGCCGAGGTTACGGTTGGCGTCGAGTGGGGACTACAACTTGCGGGTGTCGTGATGGCGACGCTTGGCTTTTTTGCGGCCCGCATGCTTTACCGCGACGCCGCGCGCACGGCGGGGTGGCGGCAAGGCGTCTGGGATCGGTTCGATCGGGTCGCGACGTGGATTTCGGGGGGCTGGGGTTTCGACCGTCTCTATGTGGATCTGGTGGTGACGCCCGCGCGCGATTTCGCCCGGGCCACGGCGTGGCTGGATCACCGGGTATTCGATTCGATGGTCAACGCCGTCGGGCGGGTTGGGGTGTACGTCGCGCGTCTTGGGGCCGTATTTGATCGCGACGTGGTCGACGGCGGCGTGGATGGCGTATCGCGTCTGGTGCTTTCCAGTGGGCGCCCCATGGCCCGGTTGCAGACGGGGCGTATCGGCGCCTACGTCTTTGGGATAACCGGCGGCGTTGCGGTGGTGGTCGTCTTGGCATACGTACTCGGCTCCTAGGTCATGACAACCACTCCCCACCGCCGATTCGCGCATCCGAAGGCCTTTGCCTTCCTGTTCGCGATAGCGCTGGTGCGACCCGCATCGGCCCAGGCCCAGAATCCATCAGCGATACCATCAGCCATACCCCCGACTGCACCGTCGGGGTTGACGTCTTCGCCGACGCCACGACTGGTGCTTTCCACGCAGTCCCTCTCGTTCGACGCGCCCGACGACGTGCGAACTCTCACCGTGCGGAACGACGGTGGCTCGCCGCTGCATATCGGCGCCCTGCGCACGCTGACGACAGGAAGCACGGCGATGCCCGACTTCAGGATCGACACCCCGGGACAGCGTACGCTTGCACCGGGCGATTCCCTGGATATCCAGATCACCTATCACCCGATTTCGTTCCCAGCCGGACGCCAGTCGTTTGCTTCGCTGTTGATCGAAGCGGACGATCCCCGGTTGCCCGGGCCCATCGGGTTTTCGCCGTCGTCGCGCGTCGGGCAGCCCGGTCAACCGGACGCCGCCGCGCGCATCGCGGGCGTCGCGTTGCGTGCGGGTCCCAACTCCGCGCTGCTTTCGTGGCTGATCTTCTCGCCGTTGCTCGGCATCCCCCTGTTGATGTTCTGGCCTCGCGGTCGCGAGCGTGCGTTGCGCTTTGTCGCTCTTGGGGCCACGGCGGTGCCGTTGGGCCTGGTGGCGTGGATGCTCGTGGAATTCGATCCCGGCTTTGGCGCGGGTCACGGAAATTTTGGGTTTCAGTTTGTCCAGCACGTGGTCTGGATGCGCGCCTTCAACGTCGAGTACTACGTCGGTGTCGACGGAATTTCCGTGGGGCTGGTCGCGCTGACCGCCCTCATCAGCACCATCGCCGTGCTGGCGTCATGGCCGATGTCGGCCCAGCGCCACCTGCGCGGCTACTTCGCGCTTCTACTGCTTCTCGAAACCGGAATGCTGGGCGTGTTCGTCGCGCTCGATCTGTTCATGTTCTATGTCTTCTGGGAGATCGTACTGCTGCCGATGTACTTCCTGGTCGGGTTGTGGGGGGGGCCGCGCAAGGAATACGCGGCTATCAAGTTCTTCCTCTACACGCTGGTCGGCGCCGTCTTGATCCTGCTGGCGATCCTGGCGCTGTACTACGGATCGAAGCCGACGTACCTGATCGATGGAACACCGGCGGCGCACACGCTGGACCTGGTCAAGCTGGCGCGCGACAACGACTTCGGATCGCACCCGGCGCTGCTGGGCATGCGGTTCGCGAATCTGGTCTGGGTGCTGTTGTTCATCGGCTTCGCGATCAAGGTTCCCGTCGTCCCGCTTCACACCTGGCTGCCCGACGCCCACGTCGAGGCGCCCACCGCCGTTTCGGTGATCCTGGCCGGCGTGCTTCTGAAGATGGGGACCTACGGCATGCTGCGGGTCAGCTGGGCAGTGTTGCCCGAGGCGACGCGCTGGGGCGCCCCCGCGGTCGCCATCCTGGGCGCGATAGGCATTGTCTACGGCGGGCTGTGCGCGCTGGGGCAGAAGGATCTGAAAGCCCTGGTCGCGTATTCGTCCATCGCGCACATGGGTTTTTGCCTACTGGGGATGGCGGCGCTGACCCCGCTTGGCATCGAGGGCGCGGTCTTTCAGATGATCAGCCACGGCATTGTCAGTGCGATGTTGTTCCTGCTCGTTGGTGTGCTTTACGACCGCACGGGACAGCGCGGTCTGGACGCGTTCGGCGGTGTCGCGTTGGTGATGCCCCGCTACGCCGCCTTTTTCGGACTTGGCTTCATGGCGTCGCTGGGCTTGCCGGGCTTGTCGGGGTTCATCGGCGAGCTGATGGCGCTGCTGGGCAGCTTCGGTCCCTATCGCGTCGCCACGATCGTGGCCGCGCTGGGTTTGGTGATATCAGCCGGGTACAACCTGATGGCGATTCGCCGGATTCAATTTGGCGAGTTCCCCGAACGCTGGCGTCCGGCGCTCGCCGGACGAGATCTGAGCTCCCGCGAATGGGCGACTCTGCTGCCGCTAGGTCTTTTGACCATCGTCCTTGGTTTCTACCCGACGCCCGTCCTTGGTGCAGTCGCCACGGGCGTCGAGGATCTGTTGCAGGTCATGGGCATTTCCGTCGTCGGTCTTGGTGGGGGTTTCTGATCGCCCATGTCGACGTCGCCCAGCGTCGCTAGCCTGACCACCCTATTTCCGTTCGGGCCCGAGATCATTTTGTCGTTGGGCATCATCGTGGTGCTCGGGGTCGGGCTCGTGTGGCCCCGTTCGTCGAAGATCGTCGGTGCATCGCTGGCGCTTACTCTGGTGACCCTGGCCGCGGCCGCGGCCGCGACTTTCGCGACCGCCGGTGCCACGCCCCGCGCCTTGTTCGGCGGCCTTGTCGCGCGCGATTCCTTCGGCGATTTCTTCAAGCTGCTGTTCGTTTCCGCCGGCGCGATCGTGGCGTTGGCCTCGGTGCGCGCGCGGGACGTGTTTGATCCCGACGGCGGCGATCGCAGCGCGTCCGAACTTGGGGCGCTCCTTTTGTCCGTGGTACTGGGTGCCTGCTTGATGGCGGCGGCCGCGGATCTGCTGATGGTCTATCTGTCGGTGGAATTCGTTTCAATCCTGTCGTACGTGCTCACTGGTTTTTCGCGTGGCTCCCGGCGTTCCTCCGAGGCGGCGCTGAAGTACGTGATCTACGGCGGCGCGGCGACCGGTGCGATGTTGTACGGATTTTCACTGCTCTTTGGGCTCGCATCGTCGACGGATCTGACCGCGATTCGCATCGCGGCCGGGTTGGCGCCTCCCCTGACCGTGGCTCTAGCGGTAACCCTTTGCCTGGCGGGTTTCGGTTTCAAGATGGCCGTGGTGCCGTTTCACATGTGGTGCCCCGATGTGTATGAGGGCGCCCCCACACCCATCGCCGCCTTCTTCTCGATCGTCCCCAAGGCGGCGGGCTTCGCGCTTTCCTATCGTTTTTTGATCGGCGCCGCGGGCGGCGGGCCCGACGGCTCGGCATCGCACATGGTGGCGGACGTTGGTCCGGCGGCGACCTGGGCCCTGGTCGCAGCGGTGCTGTCCGTCGCGACGATGACGCTGGGGAACCTCGCGGCATTGGCGCAGCAGAACGTCAAGCGGTTGCTCGCATACTCGTCGATCGCGCACGCCGGTACCATCCTGATGGCGCTGGCGGTCGGAACGGACACGGCGACGCAGGCGATGCTCATCTACCTGGGCGTCTACCTTTTCATGAACCTGGCGGCGTTTATCGTCGTGATTGCCGTAGCCCGCCAGGGTGTTGGCGAAACGCTCCCGGATTTCACTGGCCTTGGGACGCGCGCGCCGGTCGCCGCCTTTTGTCTGGCGGTGGCCCTGTTCTCTCTGACCGGATTGCCACCGACGGGGGGCTTCGTCGCCAAATACGCGCTGTTCGCGGCGGTGGTTCAACGCGGTCTCGACGGCGGCGGCGTGCCGTTCTTCTTGCTCGCACTGTTCGGCGTCGCCAACACGGTGGTGTCGCTCTACTACTACGCGCGCGTGGTGCGGGTGATGTACCTCGATCGTCTGGAAAGCCCTGCGCTCCCCGTTCGTCTGGATTCCCTGCACGTCGGGTTGCTGGCAGTCACGACTCTTCCCATCGTGGCGCTGGGTATTTACATCACGCCGCTCACCGATCTGGTCGCCCGCTCCGTCGATCTGTGGGCGGGCCGCTGACGTGATCAACGCCGCGCCATGCGAACAGGCGCCAACTGCCGTACGACGTGAATCAGCGACGCGTGTCGGGTCTTGCGGCACCGGGTCACCGCGCGCTAAACAGTTGCGTTCCGGGCTCGTAGCTCAGTTGGATAGAGTACCGCCCTCCGAAGGCGGGAGTCGCTGGTTCGAATCCAGTCGAGCCCACAACATCACCGAGAAGCGGCCTCGGCCGCGCACAGTTGGTCACGCAGGGCTCCCGAGGTACCCGAGCCCCCACTCCAGCGCACAGAGTCAGCTTGACAACCAGCCGCCTCCCCCTAAACTCCCGCGCTCTCCCGGAGGCACCCTTTCCATGTACGCCGTAATTCAGACAGGTGGTAAGCAGTATCGAGTCGCGCAGGGCGAAACCCTGCGGGTCGAAAAGCTGGACGGTCCCGCGGGGACCCAGTTCACATTTGACACCCTCTTGTTCGCGGACGATGGCGGCAACGTACGCGTCGGTATGCCCAAGGTTGCGGGCGTCTCCGTCCAAGCCGAGATCGTGCAACAGGGGCTGGGCAAGAAAATCATCATCTTCAAGTACAAGCGGCGCAAGAGCTACCGTCGCAAGGCGGGTCACCGGCAGCCGTTCACGGCGCTGAAGATCAACGCCATCAACGCCGCGTAGGCTTTCACAACCGCGGTATCCGCCGCTTCAGCAAGGATTTCGTCATGGCACATAAAAAAGGACAAGGCAGCTCGCGCAACGGTCGCGACTCACAGGGGCAGCGGCGCGGGATCAAACGTTACGCCGGCCAAGAAGTGTTGGCGGGAAATATCCTGGTTCGCCAGGTGGGAACCGTCGTGCACCCGGGACCGTTTGTCGGGATGGGGCGCGATTTCACCCTATTCGCTTTGCGCACCGGCACGGTGAAGTACTACAAGTCCGGGCCACGCAGCCTGGTCAGCATCATACCCGCCGCGGCACCCGCTGCCTGAACAGCGGGCGGGCGGCGCAAACGCGCGCGACCTGACTGGACGATCGACCGGGTGGGTCGCCACAGCGAGCGACGTCCAGTAGCCCTCCAATTCCTTTTATCGCCTGGTCAGTTTCGATGCAGTTCGTTGACCAAGCCCATATTCAGGTTCACGGTGGGCGGGGAGGCGACGGCGCCGTAGCGTTTCGACGCGAGAAGTTCGTCCCCAAAGGGGGCCCGGCCGGCGGCGATGGTGGCGACGGCGGCAGCGTTCTGCTCGTGGTTGACGCTGGGATGTCGACCCTTCTCGACTTCCGCTACAAGAAGGAATACGCGGCGCCCGCAGGCGAAGCTGGCGGCAACAAGGACATGTACGGCCGCTGCGGGGTGGATTTGGTCTTGCGCGTTCCACCCGGGACCCAGGTGTTTGACGACGAGAGCGGCAGTCTGCTGGCCGATCTCCGCGGTCCGTCCGACCAATTCGTCGCGGCGCGGGGTGGAAAAGGCGGGCGCGGCAACATCCACTTCGCGACCCCGACCGACCGCGCTCCGCGTAGGTCCGAACCTGGGCTGCCCGCCGAAGAGCGGCGTTTGCGCCTCGATCTGAAATTGCTGGCGGACGTTGGTCTGCTGGGTTTTCCAAACGTAGGGAAGTCCTCCCTGATAGCCCGCATCTCTGCCGCGCGTCCCAAGATCGCGGACTATCCCTTCACGACCCTGGTTCCGAACCTGGGAATGGTTCGCTTGTCACAGGAAAGATCGTTCGTGGTCGCGGACGTTCCTGGCCTTATCGAGGGCGCGCATCGCGGAGCGGGCCTCGGGGATCGCTTCTTGCGCCACCTTGAGCGAACCCGGGTACTGGTTCACCTCCTGGAGGTCAGTGCAACGCCGGGGCGGACGCCCTTGCGCGACTTCTTGGCGCTTGAACGCGAACTGAAACTCTACGATCCGAAGCTGGCCACACGGCCCCAGATCGTGGTCCTGAACAAAATCGACCTCCCCGACGTCAAGCGCCGGCACGCCCAGCTGGCCAGGCCCTTCAAGGCCCGGGGAATCCGCCTCCTTGCCATCAGTACTGTGACGGGGGAAGGGGTGGCTGCACTGCTCGAAGCAGCATGGAAACAGCTGGCGGATGTTCGTCGGTCGGAATCGCCCGCATCGCTCGCCCCCATCTCTCGAAGTTAGGCCCTAGTCTGCGATCTCCATCCCAGGGCTCGGGGAACCGGCCGCAACCCCACTGGATTTGCGACTCATTTGCGTCGGTGCTTAGTTTGACCGACATACTGCGTCCTGATATACAGTGCGCCTTGGGGTCGCGTGTTTCCCCGCTATTTCTCTGTGTAGGGCCCATCACGAGACGGAGCCAAAACCAATGACATTGCTGCGCAAGGCGAACCGCCGTGGTTCATTGCTCGTTTTTGGGGCATCGGCTCTTTTCACATTTGTTGGAGGCTGGGCCCAGGCCGAGACGCCGGCGGCGACCGGTACTCCGGCAGCCGCCCCTGTTTCTAACGTGGGCTCTCCGTCTGCGGCGGTTGCCGCTCCAGTCCAGGGTGCGGCCGGGCCGCCTCCATCGCCTTCCGGTGCTCCGCCAGTGGCCGCCGCGGCGGGCGCTCCAGGCACGCCCAGCGCAGGGGACGGAGGCGGCTATACGGTCCGCCTGCGTTCCCTGGAAAAGAACGTCAACGAGTTGAAGGAACAGATTTTTCGGACGAAGGCCCGTCTGAATCTCCTCAAGGAGACCGTTCTGGGCGGGACGCTCGGGGCATCCCGCGCCGTTATTCGCCACAAGAACGAAATGGGCAGCTCGTATCGCCTCATCAAGGCCACGTACGCCCTGGATGGCGTTCAGATCTTCTCAAAGGTTGACGACACGGGCCGGCTGGCCGAGATGGCCGAGTTCGATATTTATAACGGCGCCATACAGCCCGGCTCACATACGTTGATGGTTCTGCTCGTCTACCAAGGTAATGGCTTCGGGGTTTTCAGCTACCTCACGGGGTATAAGATGACCGTCCATTCCAGTCACACGTTCGTCGCGGGCGAGGCGAAAGCAACGGCCATCAACATCGTCGGCTACGAAAAGGGAAACATCACGACCAACCTTCAGGATCGACCCGCGGTTGATTTCCGCATTAATGTCATGGCCGTCGAGCCGCCCGGGGGCACGACACCCACCGCCAACACGACCACCAAGAAGTAACCAAGAAGTAAACGGGCGCCGCCACATAAAGACGGCAACGCTCTCACCAGGAGTCCAAAAGGGGCGGATGACACAGGGGAAGCGAAGCATCGCCGGCTTGACGCTCGGGATGATGGCCGTCGTCGAGATCGGCGCCATTTTCGGGCTGCCGGCTTCGGCTC
Source organism: Pseudomonadota bacterium (assembly GCA_031407985.1). Classification (GTDB taxonomy): domain Bacteria; phylum Myxococcota_A; class Polyangia; order Fen-1088; family Fen-1088; genus FEN-1088. Next base: position 8,721 of record JANOJB010000024.1, read on the forward strand.
GTGCCGACGAGGTCGATGACTATACCCGGAAGCTCGTCGAGCTGGATCAGCGCGTCCTTGGGATGGCAGCCGAGTTCAAGGACGCGCCACCGCCGGCCCCGGACATCGCAGATCGCCGGGTGCTCGACGCCCGGGTTTTGTTCGAACTCAAGAACTACGAGGAGGCGGCAACCATTCTTCTCGATGTGGTCGAGAAGTATCCCAACTCTCGCGCCTATGACGATGCGGTTTATCTCCTGGGCGAGTCCCTGTTCCTGGCTCGCGATTTCTACCCCTCCCGCCAATACTTCACTTTATCCATCAACAGGCAGACCAACTCCAAGGCCGAACAAAAAGCACTGCAGCGCTTGATCGAAATCGCCCAACGTACCGGCGACTACGAGCATACCGACGAGTATCTCGATCGCCTGCAGAATGTCCCGCCTCAGATGCTGGAGCCGGGCGTGCCGTATGTTCGGGCCAAGTACCTCTACAGCCGGGCCAGACTCGTGGATGCGGCCGCGGGCTTTGCGTCTATCCCCCCCTCAAGCCCGTACTATTTTCAGGCGCGCTATTTCCTTGCCACCGTGACGGTCAAGAACGGCGATCTGGCCGGGGCGTCGCTGATATTCGACTCCATTCTGAAGCTGCAGCCCCCCGACGATTCAGCCAAGGAGATCCAGGATCTCGCCCGGCTGGCGCTCGGTCGCATACTGTACGAGCGCTCGCAGTTCGATCGGGCGATCGACGCTTACGGGTCGGTCAGCCGGCATTCGCGGCACTTCGTGGACGCGCTCTTCGAGCAGGCCTGGACCCACATCAAGGCGAAGAACTGGCAGCTGGCGTTCCGCTCCCTAGATGTTCTGTTGTTGACCAACCCGGACAACAAAGACGGTCCCGAGTTGATGTTGTTGCAGGGCAATCTCCACTTGCGCATGGAAAACTTCCACCTTGCCAACGACGCCTTTTCGAAGGCGCGCGACGAGTTCGAGCCGATTCACCGGCTGCTTCAGTCCGAAATCGTTCGTGCCCAGCAGGATCCCGCCTATTTCGACAACTTGGTCGGTAAGAACCTAGACAAGTTCGATATCGGGACCTTCATTCCGCCCCGCGCCACGAAGTGGGTTCAGGCCGATCCCGATGTGGCGCGCATGCTGACGCTTGCAGGGGACGTGGGAGAGATTCAACGGGCTCTGAAGGACTCGGAGCAGATTGTGACCAAGCTTGAACGGGCCATTCAGACATCGGGCAAAGCAGGAATATTTCCCGACCTCGCCGCAGCCCGGACGAAGTCTATCGAGGTCATGAACCAGCTGGTGGAGGCGCGCCAGAAATTCGTGGGACGGGTTCGCGCGCAGCTCGAGTCCAGTCTGACCCCGGACGAAAAACGCGAACTTGATCAAGTCACCACCGAGCGCGACAGTTTGGAGCGACGGCTCAAGAACCTGCCGCTCACCCGTCAAGATCTCAAAACCAGGGAGCAGCAAGCCAAGGACCAGTTCACCCAACTCGACGGCAAGGGCTCCGAGCTGAACGTGGAGATTCAGAGCCTTGAAGCGCAGTTGGTGGCAATCGAGCAGTACTACCGGAACTCGCGAGCGGAGCAGAAGATTCGACCCGAGGATATTCAGGGCCCGATCAAGGATTTGAGAGCCGCCATAGACGAGTTGCACACCGCCCACGACAAGGTACGCGACGAGATCGCGGAGGCCGGGCGCGAGTCGTCAACGGCTGGCGCCGCCGGGGAGGAAGAACGCCGGATGGCGGGACGCCTTGGCGAGTTGCTCAAGCAGGAGCAAGGCATCCAGGGGCGCGCGAAGTTCCGGTTGCCCGGTGACCGGCAGTTGCAAGTCGATCGCGACAACGGCGTGCTCGCCCGCGTCGATGTGGTCGACGCGAAACTGCGCGATCTCGACCAACGCATCGATTCTCAGGCCGATGTGCGGCTCGAAAAGGTGAAAGGCTACATCGCGACCGAGAAGGAGGAACTCAAGCAGGCTGGTTCCAAACTCGGGATCGTGGTCGGCGAATCGCAGTCCCTTGGCGGAGGATTGGCTCAGACGATGTTCACCAAGGTTGCGGATCGCTTCTATGATCTGGTGGTTCGCTCGGACGTGGGGATCATCGACGTCGCCTGGGGCCTGAAGGACCAGAAAACCCAGGCGGTCACCAAGTTGACCACCCAGAAAAATCTCGAAATCAAGGCACTAGACGAGGACTTCAAGAAGTTACTGGAGGAGGACAAGTGAAGCGGGGGTGGTGCTCACGCGCATCGTGGACGTCCTCGTTTGGCTGCGTACTGGCCTTGGTCATACCCGCTCTGGTTGGGGGGGGGCGTCCGGCCCAGGCGGCCGGGGTTCCGGCGGCCTTGCAGGGCGCCGACCCGCGCTCGCTCGATGAAATGCTCCGGGACATGCAGCATTTCAGCGATGCGGTTCAAGAATACAAGGGCACCGCGCGCCACATCATCAAGCGGACCTACGCCCTTCGCGTCAAGGATCTCAACGAGAAATACGAACCGCAGATTCAGGCGAACGAGCACGAAGCCAAGGAGCGTCGGCGCGACGCGATCGCTATGTTCGAGGCTTTCCTCCAGAGGTATCCAAGCGACAAGCGATGGACCCCCGACGCGATGTTTCGTCTCGCCGAGCTCTATTACGAGAAGTCCGCCGAGGATTTTCTGGAAGCGGACGAGGCGTACAAGAAAGCAATCGACTCGCCCACTCCACCAACCGGACAGCCACCCAAGGTTGACTACACTCCGACCATTACGCTCTACAAGCGCCTCCTGACGGAGTTCCCCGGCTATCGATTCCTGGACGCGACCTATTACCTGTTGGGTTTCTGCCTGGGAGAAATGGGGCAAGAGCCGCAGGCCCGCCAAGCGCTGCTCGCGCTGGTGTGTGCCAGTCAATACAAACCCCTCGATCCACCGGCGACGCTTCCGACGGGGGACGATCCGTATCGCGACTGCGTTCCGGTCCGCAAGGACTCAAAGTTCCTGCCCGAGTCATGGACCCGTATCGGTGAGTTTCATTTCGATGCTCCGAACGAGTTGCGCCTGGCGATCGCGGCCTTCAAGAAGGTCCTGGATTTCAAGGATTCGCCCTATTACGACCGTGGCCTCTACAAGTTGGCGTGGTCGTACTACCGGGACAACAACTTCCCGGAGGCCGTCCGCCAGTTCGATAACCTCGTCAAGTTCGCGGATACTCGCAAGGCGGCCGGCCAGAAAATCGGATCCGATCTGCGTCCCGAAGCGGTTCAGTACCTGGGTGTCAGTTTCTCCGAACCCGATTGGAATGGGGACACGCTTCCGGACGGAGAGACCAACCTCGAGCGCATCAACACCTTCTACAAGGGGCGTGAGGCCGAGCCCCACGTTCGCGAGGTCTATCAGCGTCTGGGCGACATCTTGTTCGACTCGACGAAGTACGTCGAGGCGATCTCGGTCTACAAAACGTTGCTGGAAAAATGGCCCTTTTATGCGGACGCGCCCCGGGTCCAGGAAAAAGTCGTGCGCAGCTTCGAGCGCGACCGTAACCTGGTCGCCGCGTCCAAGGAGCGAGAGTCGCTTGGTCGTGCGTATACGAAGGGTAGTCCCTGGTTCGAGAAGAACCGAGACAACGCCGAGGCCCTGGCTGTCGCTCAACAACTGGCCGAGGACGCTCTACTGACGGCAGCCACCAATGTTCACGCCGGGGCGCAGGCCTGCAAGACCAAGTGGCAAGAGAACCAGAAGGATCTGAAGAAACTCGAAGAGTGCAAGCAGCTGTATCGAACGGCTGCTGAACTCTACGAGAAGTATCTGGCGGCCTACCCGAATTCAAAGCGCAGCTACGAATTTTCCGCCTACTTCGCGGACGCTCTTTACTACTCGGGGCAACTTCCCCAGGCGATCGCGGCCTATCAGAACGTTCGCGATTCGCAGATGGACAACCTCCATCAGGAGGATGCGGCGTTCCGGATGATCAAGGCCTACGAGGAAATCATCGAAGGATTGAAGCGCGAGGGCAAGATCCAGGATCCTCCCATTCCCGACGAGAAGAACACCAAGGCGCCCGTGACGCCCGTCGCGATGCCCGAGATTTACCAGAAATACACCGACGCCATCGATTGGTACGTTCAGTACATCAAGAACGATCGGGTTCCCGACCTCAAGTACGCGGCCGCCGTCATCAACCTTCGCTACCACAACTGGCCCGTCGCCAGGCAGAGGTTGACCGCCATCACTCAGGAATACTGCGGTTCGAAGACCAACGTCGACGTTGGATTCAAAGCGTACGACGCCATTTTGCAGACGTACTTCATCGACTACGGCATCGAGGACGAAGAGGCCAAGGACTGCGCCCTGGGGAGGCTGCTGAACATCACCGAGCAATTCGGCGAATCGGCCTGCGGCAAGGCACCCAGCGCCGCGCCTTACCTGCAGCGGATCGCGCAGATCAAAGCGTCGGTAAAAACGACCATCATCACCAAGCGCCTCCAGCTGTCGATGGAAAATGAGGAGAAGGGCACCAGCAAGGAGCTAACCGTTTGCCGCGAGGGTGCGGGCGGCATCGCTATCGTTTCAGGGATCGCGCCCACGGGCGCAGCGGCCGGCGGGGCATCGGCAACCGCCCCCGGTCAGCCCGGAGGCGGCAAGCCCACCGGCAAGATCTCCACCGAACTGGATGTCGGTCTTGCCCTGGATCTCATCGACGTCGTCAACGCAAATCCCAAGGACTCCGAGGCCCCCACCGCCCTGAACAACGCATGCGTCATCTACGAGAAGCTGTTCCAGTTCGGCGAGGCCACCAAGTGCTATGAGCGGCTTTACTCCAACTATCCCGATTCCCAGTGGGGCAAGGAGGCGTTGTGGAACGCATCCCGCAATCATTACCGCTTCTTCGAGTTCGATCAGGCAGTAAGGGGCTATCTGCAACTGGCCGAGAATCCAAAATTCGCGCAGTCCGAACACCGCAAGGAGGCCCTTGGTCTCGCAGCGTCCCTCCTTGACAACGATCAGCAGTACCCGAAGGCGGCGGAACTGTACAAGCGCTACTCGGAAGCGATAGCCGACAAGCCGGCGGACAGCGGCCAAGCCTACTATTTTGCCTGCAACGCGTACGAAAAGGCCAAGGATCAGAAAGGGCAGTCGCAGTGTCTGCGTGACTTCATCAAGAAGTTCAACGCGCAGCCCGCGGCCGGCGAGTTCGTCGTTCAGGCCTATATGAAACAGGCCGTGATCGCCGAGAAGAACACGAAGGACAAGCGCGTGGTCGAGGCTGCGTACAAAAAAGTGCGCGACGAGTTCGTCACGCGGAAGCTTCCGCCGGCCACTCCGGCAGCTGGCTTCGCCGCCAAGGCCGACTTCCTGATCGTCGAGGAAAAGTTCAAGGGCTTTCAGAAGAAAGAACTGGTCTTTGGCAGCAAGCCCGATCAGGTGAAGAAGACCTTCGACGGCTTCGCGGCCGAATCCAAGGCCCTGAACGAGGAGTACCAAAAAGTCTGGGCCTACAAGGACGCCACCTGGACGCTGGCCGCCTTCCTCCGCACCGGCGACATCTACTACGAGTTCGCCCAAAAACTGCTCAAAGCCGCGGACAGTCCTCCCGCCGAGCTCAAGAAACTGGCCAAGATGGCCTGCAAAGCCAACCCCGACGACTGCGGCTTGGTCGAAACCCAGTACAAGGACGCTATCCTGCAGTTCGTGACTCCGGTCGAGGAGGAAGCCAAAAAACGCTGGAAGGACACCCTTGCCCGGGCGGCGCAGATGGGCGTCACGAACGAATACGTGAAGAAGGCGCGCGAGAACCTATCGAAGTACCTTCCCGACGAGTTTCCGTTCATCAAGGATGAGCGCATCGGACTGGAGTATCCGTGAAGCGGACACCTTGGGCCGGCGTGAGAGTGAGGCCTTCGGCCTGGCCGACAAAGCGCCCCGGCTCCTTGTGGTTACCGTTGTGGCTGACGTCGACCGTCTTGACCGCCGGGGGCATCGCGGTTGTGGCCTCTGGCGCAGCCTGGGCGCAGGAACCGGCTGCGGCCGAGGCGCAGTCCGGGCGGAAGCGGAGGCAGCCGCCCCCCGCCGTCATTCCGGCCGCCGAGACACAAGCCGCGGAGCAGTCCTACAAAAGCGGTCGTTACGACGCCGCCGTTGCGCAGGCCAAGGCCGCGCTGAACAAGAACGAACGCTACACGCCCGCCATGCTGGTGATGGCCAAGGCCTACTACAAGCTCGGCAAGACCGAGTGGACGCGAAAACTTTGGGAGATGATGAAGGCAAACGGAGCCTCGGACGCCGAGAAGGCCGAGGTCTACCAGATGCTCGCGTTTCTGGAAGTGCAGCAGAAGAATACGCCCGGCGCGATCGAGCTTTTTAAGAAAGCCGCCGACGCAAAACCCGACAACGCAATCATCTGGAACAACCTGGGTGCCCAGTATCTGGCCGCCAAGAACTACAAGGACGCGACGCCGGTTCTGGAGAGAGCAACGCAGCTTCAACCGGGGTTCTCCAAGGCGTTCCTGAATCTCGGAAGCGCCTACCGCGGCATGAAGGACTACGAACGCGCTCAGGGATCCTACCAGCGCGCCCTACAGGTGTTTCCAAACTACGCCGATGCGGTCTTCAACCTGGGCATCCTGTACCTCGATGCGGACAAGATGCCGAACGTGGACACCATAGCCAGGCTCAATACCTCGATTTCCTACTTCCAAAAGTACAAGCAGATGATGGGCTCTACCCTGCCCGCAGGTGATCTGGCCGAAGGATACGTCGCCGAGGCCCAGGACAAGATTGGCAAGGAACAGAAGCGCATCGAGCGTCAGAAGAAAGCCGAAGAACGCGAACGTCAGCGTGCGACGCAGAAGGCCGCTGTTCCTTCCGCCAAACCCACAGCGGCGGGAGCGGACATTCCAGCGCCAGCCGCGGCGGCTCCTGCGGTCACGGCTCCAGCGGTACCGCGGACTGCGCCAGCAGCGCCCGCCGCAGTCGCCGCCCCCGCTCTTTTGGCCGCACCGCGCGCCGTCCCTGCACCCGCGGCGCCCACGACATCGCGGGGCGTCCCGGTGCCGACGGCACCCGCCGCATCGCCGGCTCCGGCGTCCCCAGCTCCAGCAACGCCGGCCAAACGCCGAGGTAAGCCATGACCCACCGTCTCCCTTACTTTGTTGG
>JANOJB010000039.1:0-7611 GCA_031407985.1 Pseudomonadota bacterium
GCGCGCGACGTATTCCAGATAACCGCCGCCATAAACCGTGGGACCGTCGGGGCCCAGTTCCAAAACACGGTTCGACAGCTGCGCCAGGAACTGCCGATCGTGTGAGACGAACAACATCGTCCCGTCGAATTCACCCAACGATCGGACGATCATTTCCTTGGTCGCGATGTCCAGGTGGTTGGTCGGCTCGTCGAACACCAGGAAGTTGGGGCGGTCGTACAAAAGACGCGCCAGCACCAGCCGCGCCTTTTCGCCGCCGGACAACACGCGGCAGACCTTGTCGATGTCGTCGCCCGAAAATCCAAAACAACCGGCCAACGTGCGTAACTGGCCGATATTGGCCAACGGAAAAGAGTCTTGCAGGATCTCGTAGACGGTTTTGTCGGCGTCAAGAACCTCCATCGCGTGTTGCGCGAAGTATCCCAGCTTGACCCCGGCGCCCAGCGTGACGGCGCCGTCATCCGGATCGGTTTCACCCGCGATCAGCTTCAGCAGCGTCGATTTTCCAGCGCCGTTGACCCCCATCACCGCCCACCGCTGGCGCCTCCGGATGATCAGATCCAGGCCGTCGTAGATCACCAGCTCGCCGTAGCTTTTGGCCAGCTTTTCGATCTTGACGACGTCCTCGCCCGAACGCGCGCACGGGGGAAATTCGAACGTCAGCGTCTTGCGGCGCTTCGGTGGCTCGACCTTTTCGATCTTGTCCAGCTTCTTGACGCGTGACTGCACCTGCGCCGCCTTCGCCGCCTGCGCCTTGAAACGCTCGATGAACCGGACCTCTTTGGCCAGCATCGCCTGTTGGCGCTGGTACGCCGCCTCGGCGTGGGTTTCATTCAGGGCGCGTTGCTGATCGTAAAAATCCAGATCGCCCGAATAGCTGTTCAGCACGCCGCCGTCGATTTCGATCACGCGACTGACGATGCGGTTCATCAGTTCGCGATCGTGTGACGTCATGACCAGCGCGCCTTCGTATCCCTTTAGGAAGCCTTCCAGCCAGATGATGGATTCGATGTCCAGGTGGTTGGACGGCTCGTCCAGCAGCATGGCGTCGGGACGCATCAACAGAATGCGGGCCAGCGCGACACGCATCTTCCATCCGCCGGACAGCGCGCCCACGTCACCGTCCATCATCGACTGCGAAAAGCCCAGGCCGGCCAGGATCTCGCGCGCCTTGGCTTCCAGCGCGTAGCCACCCAGGTTGTCGAAACGCGCCTGCACGTCGCCGAAACGAGCCAGCAGCGCGTCCATCTCATCAACGCGCGCCGGATCGGCCAGGCCTTCCTCCAACTGCTTCAATTCGACCGCGACGTCCGACACCGCGCCCGCGCCCGCCATGACCTCGGCCACCGCGGGCCGACCGGCCATCTCGCCAACGTCCTGGTTGAAGTAACCGATGGTCACGCCACGATCGACCGAGACCTGACCGTCGTCGGGCGATTCTTCCTTCATGATCATACGAAAGACGGTCGATTTGCCGGCGCCATTGGGACCGACCAGTCCGACCTTTTCGCCGCGCTGAATGGCGGCGGACGCCTCGACGAACAGGATCTGGGGCCCGTGCTGTTTGCTGATCTGGTCGAGTCGAATCACGAGCGGAGCAGCGTTTACCGCGAAAGGCGGGCGCGCGCCAAGGTTGCCGGGCCGGGCTGACGCGACCTTCCACGGCCACGGTGAACAAATTGCCCCTACATTTCGGGGCCATTCATGCCGATTCATCAGGTGGTCCACCTGAACTTGAGGACCATCTAGACATGGCAAAATCGTTTCTCCGCGCTCCCGGACCAATCAGCTGCCTGCTGACGCTGTTGACGACCGTGCCCCTTGGCGGCTGCGCGGTCGAGAACGCGAGGCCGTTTGGGGGAGGCGGCGTGGGAAGCGGCGGAGACCACGAACCTTGGCCGGGGGCGACCGGCGGCGCGGCAGGCACGGGTGGCATGTCGGGTTCACCCGGCAGCGGCGGCGCGCAGACCGGGGGACGCACCGGTACTGGCGGAACACTGGGAACGGCAGGCATGGGCGGTGCTCCCCGAACGGGGGGCCATACGGGCACGGGGGGAACCAACCCGGCCAACCCGGTAATGTGTGAGCAACTGGCCCTCGCCTATCAGGACGAAATGGCGAACGCGAAGGATTGCTCCCCTGGCGCCGCGATCCCCCAGTGTCAGGCCCGGGTTTCGGGTTCCCTGGAGTGTTCGGGTACCTGCTTCACCTACGTTCAGAATCCGGTCAGGCTGAACGATGTCCGACAGAAATGGGTTTCGAACAACTGCGATTCGCTGGCGCGCCCCTGTCCCGCGATCCTTTGTGCAACCTCGCAACCGGGCAACTGTTTCGTGGCGGGCACCGCGCCGACGCCGCGCTGCCACGATAGCCCGACCGCACAGAACTGAGGGTCTTGTCCCACTGCCGGGGAGGTCCGGCGACCTGAACAACTCTTGGCTCGGGGGAACCGCCGCGTTAGGTTACGCCGCATGCACAAGTTGGTTTTACTTCGTCACGGACAAAGCACCTGGAACCTGGAGAATCGTTTCACCGGTTGGACCGACGTGGACCTGACCGCCGAGGGCCGCGAGGAAGCGCGGCGCGCGGGTCTCCTGCTGCGCGACGCGGGATTCGTGTTCGACGTCATTCACACGTCGCGCCTGAAGCGTGCCATCCAGACCATGCAGGTCGTGCAGGACGAACTGTCGCAGCAATGGGTCGACGTGCACCGCCACTGGCGCCTGAATGAAAGGCACTACGGCGGCCTGCAGGGCCTGAACAAGAAAGAAACCGCCGACAAACACGGTGACGCCAAGGTGCTGGAATGGCGACGCAGCTACGACGTTCCGCCGCCGCCGCTTGAAACCACTGACGATCGCCATCCGCGCCACGATCCCCGCTACCGCAATCTGGCCCCGGATGTCCTGCCGGCGACGGAGTCACTGAAGGACGTGGTCGCGCGCATGTTGCCCTACTGGTACGACGCCATCGTCCCCGATCTGCGCGTCGGCCGCAGCGTGGCCATCGTCGCGCACGGCAACAGCCTGCGCGCACTGGTCAAACACCTGGATCACAGGTCGGAAGCCGAGATCGTCGAGCTGAACATTCCGACGGCGATCCCGTTGGTCTACGAGCTGGACGACGAGCTGCGCGCGCTTCGCAGCTATTACCTGGGCGATCCCGAGGCCGCGAAACGCGCCGCCGAGGCCGTCGCGAAACAGGCCTCGGCGGGAACGCGGTAGGCCTACGTAACGGGCCGCGCGGCAAAGTCGCTGATGATCTTCAGCGTCGTGTCCTTGGTGTAGATGCTGTACCAGCCCTGTTCCTCGTGCGGGGGATCGCCGATGAAGGGATCGCCCGGCTTCCAGAATTCGCCGGGCCGCGGGGGACGTGTGTCGCCCGCCCAGGCCCACGGCATGATGCCGGCCATCGGGGTGGTGGGCATCAGGGAATGAACCAGCGCGTAGATCTCCTGAAAATACCGATCACGCACCGTCGTCGGAGAATCGGGATTGAAGCTGTCGGGATCGTCGCGCGGAAAACCAAACTCCTCCAGCAACAATGGCTTGCCCAGCTTGGCCGCGCGGCCGGCGTGATCGTTGATGTACTTCTTGGCCAGTTCCAGCGCCTTTGGAAAACCCTTCTCCAGGCTGCCTTTTCTGACCCAACCCCAGTTCTGCGCCCACAGGTGGAACGTGATGAAATCGATGTGGGGGCTTTCGTGATCCTTGACAACGTCGGTCCCGGCCTGCGATGCGTTCGCCGTCATGCCTTCGCTGCCGGTGGTGACCAACTGGCTGGGGGCCATCGACTTGATCAGAGCCGCGGTCTCATCGATCCAGGCGTGAAACGGCCCCAGGTTGTTGATGCCGCGGGGCTCGTTGGCCAGCTCCCAGATCACGGCCGGGCTGGATTTCAGCTGCGGCACGATGAATTTCAACAAATCGACGAAGATCTGCTTGGCCTTGGCGTTCGAATAGAACCGCGCGGTGTGTTTCTGGTAGCGATCCCAGCTTCCGCCCGGATGCGGCGGCGGATAGGGAACCGGACCTTCGCCGGCCCAGGCCAGGTACTGCGCCATGCCGCCCGACCAGTGCCAGAAGTTGTTCATCATGACGATGGCGAACAGCTTGCGGCGTTCCAGCTCCTTCACCAGTTTCAGCAGGCCCGCGACGCCCGCCGGATCGTACTGACCCGGCGACGGCTGCAACGACGGCACGATACGCAGCGGCTCGGTGTCCGGGCCCTCGGTGCCGCCCATGATGCGCAGCATGTTGATCCCGGCGCCCTGCATGGTGTCGAGGTCACGCTGCAACTGATCCCACCCGGTCGTGTTGCCCTCGCGCGACAGGGGCAACGACGACCAGTAGTTGAAGCCGTTGATGAAAAACGGCTTGTCGTCGCGATAGAAACGCGAACCCCTGACCTCCAGGGACCCCGGCAACTTTGGCCCGGCGGTCGCGGGCGTCGCCGCGCGCGGCAGGCTGTGGCACGACTCGATCAACAGACCTCCGGCGACCGCGGTCGCCCCACGCAGAACGTCTCGTCTGGATGCCACGACGCTATTCCGTGATCGAATCGATGTTGATGACAACGGCGTTCGGACCGACGAACGCGCCACCAGCCTCGGGCATGTCGCCCGAGTAGAACTGGATCCCAAGCTGGACGACCATCGTGGGATCCCATCCCGTCGCCGTCACCATGCTGAGGTCGAGGGTTACGTCGGTCCACACGCCGGGCATCAGCGTGGTGTAGGCCCCCGAACCGTACGTGTACGACGCGCCCGTGCCGGCGTGCATGGTCGCGCCCGAGCCGGGACCAAACGTCCCCGAGGTCAACTTCACCTTCGCCTTGATGATCTTGCCGGTCAGATTCTTCACGGCGGGGGCGATCACGACGTCGACGAACTGCCGGTAGGCGCTGAACGTCGCGGACACCTTCAGAGATCCCGGTGCGGGGCTGCCCTCGGCGGAATCCCACGTCAGCGTCGCGGGCGCGCTGGCTTCCGGCGCGGCCAGATTCTGACTGCCATCCGAGGGCACATAGGCGTTGTAGCCAAAGCCCTGCGTGGTTGTGTCGAACGTGTACGAGAGGGCCGGAGTCACGACGGGCCCGGTTCCGTCGGTGATTGTGTCGATTTGGATGACCACGCTGACCGGACCTGGGAATGCGCCCGCCTCCCCCTGCTCCCCGGAATAGAACTGGATTCCGATCTGAACCACCATGCTGGGATCAAAACCCGCCGTCGTCACCGCGGTGAGATCCAGAGTCAGATCGGTCCACGCGTTGGGCAACAGCGATGTGTACGCCCCGCCCGCGTAGGTATACGACGCGCCCGTACCCACATGAAGCGTCGCGCCCATGCCCGGCACGAACATCCCGGTGCTCAGCATGACCTTGGCGCGGACCGTTTTGCCCGTCAGGTTCAGGCCGGGCGCGGCGGGACCGATGACGACATCCGCGAACTGCTTGTAGTCCGTGAAGGTGGCCGTAAATTTCAAAGATCCGGGGCTGGGGCTGCCGGCAGCTCCGTCCCACACCACGGTCGCGGGCGCACTGGCTTCCGGCGCCGCCAGGTTGATCTGAGGCATCGCGCCCGTCGGAACATACGTGTTCAGGCCGAAACCCTCGACCGTCGTATCGAAATTGTAGGAGAAGGAAGCGGTGGTCACGCCGGCGTCGGTCGGCGTCGTGCCACCGGATCCCGTCGGCGTCGTGCCACCGGATCCCGTCGGCGTCGTGCCGCCCGATACCGTCGGCGACGTGCAGACAGATCCCGTCGGCGTAGTGCAGCCCGATCCCGTCGGCGTCGCGCCTCCCGATCCCGTCGGTGTCGTGCCGCCAGTACCCGTCGCCGCGCGTCCACCCGTGCCGGCCGGCGTCGTACCGCCCGTGCCGCCGCCACCCGGGGGATTCGCAGGTACACACGTGGCACCCAGGCCGACCAGGCCTGCCATCAACAAGAATCGTGTCGCGTGAGTGTTCATCGAATGTCTCCTGGTGAATTGCCCGCTGGCCCGGCTTCGGCGCATCGCTGGGGGCGCGGCGCAGCCATGGAAGCGGGCATTAGATTTCTGGTGACCGGCAAAGTCAACGTCTTTGCGGAACGGTCCGCCCTGACGCGACACGAACACCAAGGCGACGCATTTTGGGAATGTCCGGGAAGATGCAGGGCTTGCGAACCACGCGGGTACCTTCACACGCGCACGGTGTCGGCGTCGATCCGGCGGGAGGATGATGTTGTCCACTGCGACAAGCGGTGTTAGCTAGGTCAAGATGGGCCTTGGACGTACCGCAGTTCTCCTGTTGGGATTTGCCGCCGTCTCTGCCTGCGGCAGTTCCCAGTCGCTGTGGTTGAAGGACGCAACAGTCCCAAGTTCGCCGACTGCGCCGGTTACACCGACTGCGCCGGTCACGCCCCCTACGCCGAGCGTAGCCGGGGATCGCTCTTGCTGGGACGGCTGCCGGAGTAAGTTCCGGGATGGCACGATTGACCTTGGCGATTGCGTGGGGCGCTGTCCCGGCGTGGAGAAGCGCCCTGTCCCGTGTCCCAAGGATTCGGGCGCTCACTGCGTGGACGATCAGGGCGGAGTTCTGCTACTGGTGCTGGTCGGCGCGGTGCTGCTGGGTCTGGGTATCGGCGGCGCCCTCGCGCTTGCGCTCTGAAGATCTGATCAAATCAGGCGAGAGTGTCAGCGGTCGAACGCGCCCGGGAGCTGCATCAAACGGGCGCGCGTGAATGCGCGGCGGGTCCCCGGGAATCCGCGCTGACGGGCCTGGCGACGGTCAGGACGAAGTGATCGGCGTCCAGCGTGGCGATGATCCGACCCGTGCCCGCGATCGATTGATCGTTCACATGCAGCAGCCCGTCATTGTCGCCGTAGTACGTGCGCAGGTAGCTGGCGGTCGCCCCGATGAGGTGTGACACCCTGTCGGGATCGCATACGCGAGAATTGCCGCGAGCTTCCACCGCGCGGTGCCACTCGGCGTGATCAGCAGCCCGGACCGTAGTAGTCGTAGGTCTTCTTGTCGCTGCCCGAGCCCGACGTGTGGCTGGTCGAAACGCAGCCTCCGCCGACGAACGCATTGTTGCCCCGACCGTCGCTGCGGTAGTAGCTCTCGGCGCCCTTCCCATTGCCCGATGCGGCACGCTGGCGCGCGAGCGCTATCAAATTGATCAGCGCGGGCCCACCTTCCTGGCCCGCGTTGCCCTGACCGTCGACCCACCAGCGGCCGGGAATGGCCTGGCCATAGATCGCCATCAACACCTGCACATCGATGGGATGCAGCTCGCGTCCGTTGATGAAGATGCCAGTGAGGGTGCCCCCGCCACCACCCGAAGCGTTCGGAGGCAGAGGACCACCAAACTGTAAGCCCGCGGGCAGAAAGCCCAGCGCCGGTCCACCCCACCCGCCGGCGGCACCGCTGACCGGGTCATACCAGTAGTCGCCTTCGGGGGTGGGCTTGCCGTACATGCGCTCGATCTGTCCCAGGACCTGCAGATCGCCCGCGGTCGCGGGACGTCCATTGAACGAGAAGCGTCGCGCCGCCTGTGGACCGGACGGCTGCTGCGCCGGGGAGCCCGGCTGCGGTTGTGCTTGCTGATTCGGGTATTGTCCAGGTTGCGCG
>JANOJB010000042.1:0-4659 GCA_031407985.1 Pseudomonadota bacterium
CCTGGCTTGCTTCCGTGGCGCCCAGCAAGGCCGACGTCGTTGCGCACATCGTTTCGTCCGGCACCGGTTCGCACGCGATTCCCAGCGTCGAGATACACGCCGCCAACAAGAACGCCGAACGGCCCGGCGCGTGGGAAATGCTCCCCGCGCCGGGCGCTGGCTTGTACACATGGGGTGCCTGGCCAACCATCACGAAAATCCTGTTGTGGCCGGTGACGCCAAGCTCCCTACTCATCTAGTGAGGTTCTGGAATGCAGATGTTGCTGCTGCAGCGATAGAAGCTCGGGCAGTTCGCGCTGGTCGTGCAGGCCTGCGGACCCTCGACGGCCGTGCGCTGGTGGTACAGCTTGCCAGCGGCGGACACGCCGTTGACGCCGTAGCGGACGGCATACTGCGCAACGCAGAGCCCACCGGCGGGAACGCCCGTGCAGTTCGGCGTCGACTTGGTGAAGTTGTACCAACGCCACCTGATACCGGGGTTCAGTGTCGCGAAGCCGCCGTAGATCCACCCGATCGCGTCGGCCTCGGTGTCCCACGCGAGCCGGCCGGTGATGGCGACGTTGCTCTCGTTGCATACGCCCAACGTCACGCGGGCGGTCGTCGGGAAGGCCCAGTCGGCGGCGGAGTTGCCGACCGCCAGCCACTTGTCGCCCGAGACGCTGTTGGCCTTCTGGATCTTGGTCCAGTCGCTGAACAGACCCGTGTCTTGCAAGACCCAGCTTTCGCAGCTTGCGATGGATTTTTCGACCGGCGCGTTGCGGTCGAAGGCCGCGGCGACAATCGACGCGTTCGTTCGCCCCAGCGCCGCGGCTTCGGCGGCGTGTGATGAAGCGATCGCGGCGGGAACGGTGCGATCGGGGGCGATGGCTCGGAAGGTCTCCATCGTGGTCAGGCGCTGTCCGCGCAACAGGGCATCCAGCGGCGTTGTCTTCAACGTGCCGGGTGCCAGCTCGCTCAACGCCAGGTTGACGGATCCGTCCGGCGAGGTCAGCTGCTGGAACTCGATGGTTCCGTAGCCGACGTCGACAGTTGCCAGCGAGGCGACGGACGCCTGAACTCCGCCCGACGATGGTCCGCCAGCGGCGTCGTCTTGAGACGAACCGTCGCAGCCGACCAACAGAGCGCCGCCGATCGGGGCGGTCAGTAGCGCCAACATAGCCATCATTCTTTTCGTGGGTCGCATGATCTTGTCCTTTTTGTTTGGTGCCGGACGAACCCACCAGCGAGAGCATCTCGGAGGCGTCCGTCGCGGTGTCGATGTCGGGGCGGTCTTCAGCAAGCGGCGGACCATCGGACCAAACACGGTTTGGCGAGCAACGTATCCAGGTCCGGGGAGGCGCGTGTTCGCCAAATCCGCGGGTTTTTGCGGGTGTTTCGTCAGTCGCCGCGGTTTCCAATCGGCTGCCGACGGCACGTGTGTAGCTGATACAAGCGAACGCAGTATCCGTTCACCTGCTACGGAGCAGGTCGGCTGGCCGCGAACCGATCGCACGGGATTTCTATTGCGGGGCGCAACGTACATGACGGCGGCCGCTTCCGCTGCTATCCGTAAGGGATGCGGATCAGCCGAGCGACCTTTCCCTTGCCCTTGTTGTTGCTGACCATGGTCTCATCGGTCCCTGTTCTTCCCGCCTGCGGCGGAAGCGGCACGACCGGGAAGGATGCTGGGTCCGATGGTGGCGCCGGCCGGACGGGGACAGGGGGGAACATAGGCGGCACCGAGGGAAGTCCTGGCAGCGGCGGAGCCGGGGGGAATCGCGGAACCGGCGGTGGCGCCGGGAGGGCCGGAACCGGCGGCGGCGCCGGGAGCCCTGGAAGCGGCGGCGGCGCCGGGAGCCCTGGAACCGGCGGCGGCGCCGGCACGGGAGGTACGATGGGAGGAAGCGTCTGTCTGTACGGCGGCGTGACGTACACGGTCGGCAGCGCCTTCGCCAGCAGCGACGGCTGCAACACATGCTCGTGCACAACAGCGGGGATCTTGTGCACCTTGCGCGCCTGTCTCCCCGATGCGGGTACCGACGCAACCGCGGCCTGTGTGTTGGACGCGACCTACGCCTTCGGTGAAACAGGGGGTCACGTCATCTACGAGGATCTGGTGACGCTGACGCCGCCCGCGGCTTACCAACACAGGCGACGCGCCACCGGCGGAACGACCGCCGACATAATGTGCGTACCCGCGTTGCCGGCCTGCAACAGTGCCAATGCGATCGACGTCGCGGATGTCCTGCGCGACATCGCAGATCCCGACGTGCAACGCGCGTTGACCGCCGCGACGCCACCCCTGTACGGGAACGATCCGCGTGCCTACGATGGGAGCGTTTTCAGCTTCCTGCGCGGGGATGGTCGCGGATTTCTGGCCGGCGGCGCGTGTGGGGCGTCGACGCCGTGTACCGAGGTTCCAGCCGGGATCGCGCGCCTGGTGACGAATCTGCGGGCGCTTGATCAGCAGCAGTTAAGGGATGCCAGTTGCGCGCAGCTTCGATAGGCGCCAAGGGCAACGATGTCGTCCCCGGTAGCGATGCCACGCAGGTGTTGAGCCTCTGACGCATGGCCGGCCGGCCTGGTGGTTAACGGCCGCTTGGACCCGCGATCAGGCGTGATTTCCAGGCGCATGGTCCTGGCACCCCGTCTGCATTGACGGACAGCACAGGCCCACATGCTCAAACCAAAATTCATTTCGGCGGGTCCGTTGGCTCTGGTGATCGCCCACGCGGCGACGGCGCGGGCGACGGAGATCGTCACGGTCACGGCGGCGAACCCGCCTGCGACCGCTGCGTCGACCGCGCCCTTGCGGGACGACCTTGACCCGGCAACACCGCCGCCCGCGGTGTACGGACTGATGCCGCTGTGGGAGCACACCGGTGCCGTCGAGGCCAGCGGCGCCGCGCGCGGGGGCATGCGCCACGCGCAGGTGGGCATTTATGCGCTGACGCTGGGAACGGATCCGTATCTGGTTCTGTATGGGACGCTGAACGCGTACGCCAAGCTGGGCCTGAAGCGAACCGGCCGCGTGCGCCTGGCGCTGAACGCGGGTGCGTATCTGGTGCCGACGGCGGCCGAAAGCCGAAGCATCGGCAACGTCCACGCCAGCACGTTCGTGAATCCATATGCGGCCGTGACGCTGGTGCCGGTCGCCCTGGGCGCGACGTTTCTGGTCAGGCCGCGCCTGCATCTGCACGGCAGCGCGACCGTGCTACGTACGCTGTCGGCCGCGCCCGAATCAACGACGCTGACCTGGGGCGCGACCAGCTGGCTGGAATGGTGGGCCAACAACAACCGCAGCGTGCGTGTACACGTCGGGGCCGAGGGCTGGCCGACGGAAACCCAGGAGCACGTCGGCATCTCGTTCGGGTACCGCACGCGCCATGTCGCCGTGCAGGCCGGTTATGCGCGGCGGTTCGGGCCCGAGGGCACGTCAGCCAATTCGATCATGTTCGACGGCGCGGTGTTGTTCCCATGACCACGACCATGACCACGACCATGACAGCGACCATGACAGCGACCATGACAGCCACCATGGCAATCACCACGGCGATACCTGGGCGGCGGCGGATATCGGCCGTCGTGCGCGTCGCGCGGCTGCTGTGGGGCATGCTGGCTGTCGTGCTGGTGATGTTGGGCGCGCTGGGGTGCGACGGCCCGTACCAGCAGTTTCTCGACGCGATTCCCACGGCGTCGGTGGCGTCCGACGCGCCCGTGCAGGTGTTCCTGGGCGTCGATGGACTCTCGGCGCAGGCGTTCTCGCGGGCGCGGGAGCAGGGTGCGTTCGCCGGATACAACACGTCCGAATTGGTGACGCCGTTCCCCGGCACGTCGGACTATGTGTGGACGCGCATTTTGCGGGCGGGGCCGATGGGTGGATACGAGATTCAGTATTTCGACGCGGATCGCAACGTCGTCGAGGGCGCCGGGATCACGGGTCTGGCCGAGCATCCGCTGCGCGAGGGAATTGCGGGTGTATACCCGTGCTACCAGCGTTTCGATTTCCTGGGCGACGGCGAGGGGTGGCAATTCGGAAGTTATCTGGATCCGGCTGCCGGGCTACGGACGACGCTGGACGCGATGTTCGACACGTTGGCGGCGCGCGGGCGCACGCAGTCACGGCTTGTGGCGTATCTGTTGAACGTCGACATCGTCGGACATCAGGGGGGGCCGGCTCAGGTGGTCGCCATGCTGGTGGAGATCGATCGTCGCATCCGCGCGTTCCAGGCCGGGCAAGGCCGCCCATTCAAATTCACGATCTTCGCGGACCACGGCAACGCGCACCGGGAATCGTTGCTGGTGGACCCGCGGCGAATTCTGACCGACGTCGGCGTCGCGTCGGTGGATGCGTTGACGGGATCGGGCTTAGAGGCGCTTCCGATCGTTCACACGCGTGTGAACTACGTGGCGCTGCACGCGGCCCGCGCGAACGCGGCCGAGATCGCGGCGCGCACGTCGCGCCACGCCCACGTCGATCTGGCCGTCGCGCGATTGGCGGACGACAGCAATGGGGTGGGGCGCTTCGGGATCTGGCGGCAGGGCCGGGCCTTCGCGTTTCGTCGCGACACCTCGGGGACGATCACCGTCGAGGATCCCGATGCGTGGACGTGGCTGGGCGTGGACCTTCGCCCGCGGCATTCACCCGCGGGTGAAACCGGGGGAACGGCGACCTTGAAC
>JANOJB010000053.1:0-6447 GCA_031407985.1 Pseudomonadota bacterium
AAGGGCTGGACCTGCGATCTCGTCCCCAAGGCCTTGATCGTCGCGCGGTACTACGCCAAGGAGCAGGAGGCGCTGACGAGGCTGGAGGCCGAGCTGGAGGCTGTCACCGCCCGCATCGCCGAACTGGAGGAGGAGCACGGCGGCGAGGAGGGCGCATTCTCGGAGCTGGAGAAGGTGAACAAGGCTGCCGTCGCCGCTCGGCTCAAAGAGATCAAGGGCGACAAGGAGGCGAAGGAGGAGGCCGCCGCGCTCGACGCCTGGCTCGCGCTCGCCACCGAGGAGGCCGAGCTGAAGCGGCGCCTCAAGGAGGCTGACGCCGCGCTCGACGCCAAGGCCTACGGCCGCTACCCGAGGCTCACCGAGGCCGATGTCCGGACCTTGGTCGTCGACGACAAGTGGCTCGCAGCCCTCGACCTTGCGATTCATGGGGAAATGGATCGGATCAGTCAGGCCTTGACCCATAGGGTAAAGGAGCTGGCCGAGCGGTACGAGACCCCCCTCCCCCAGATGACCAGTCGCGTCGCCGACCTGGAGGCGAAGGTCAGTCGCCATCTGAAGAAGATGGGATTCTCGTGGAAGTGAAGGATGGCTCCGGGGTCCTGCCTGCCACCCCGCCGCTGGGGTGGTCGCTGCGGCACTCCATCGTGCCCCCTGCGGTCCGCGCGACGGAGTCCTCGCCTCCGCGCCACCCCTGCGCCTTGTCCTGACCCCTGAAAAGACAAGTATGAGATCGTTGGCAAAAGCCGGCTACAAGCAAACCGAGGTGGGCGTGATTCCGGAGGATTGGCGGGTCGTTCCTCTGGGTGATCTCGGCAACTTCAAGAACGGCATCAATAAGAACAGTGAGTCCTTTGGTCACGGCTCGCCGTTTGTAAACCTAATGGATGTCTTTGGTGTATCCCGAATCGTTTCCAACGAATCGCTCGGTCTTGTAGATACAAATACCGCGGAACAACAAACTTATGATCTTCGAAAAGGCGACGTTCTTTTCATCAGGTCATCAGTAAAGCCTTCTGGTGTTGGTTTGACAGCTGTGGTTGAAAAGGATTTTCCGGGGACTGTGTACTCCGGATTTCTGATTAGATACCGTGACGACGGCAAACTATCCGACAGCTTCAAACGGCACTGTTTCTATGAGGAAGGGTTTCGGAGAAGGGTGATCGGCACAAGTTCTGTGAGCGCCAACACCAATATCAATCAAGACAATATCAAGCGTTTGTCTCTGGCAATCCCTCCTACCAAGGCCGAGCAAGAAGCCATCGCCGAGGCGTTGAGCGACGCGGATGCCCTCATCGAATCCCTGGAGCACCTCATCGCTAAGAAGCACCACCTCAAGCAAGGCGCCATGCAGGACCTGCTCACCGGCAAGAAACGCCTTCCGGGCTTCACCGGCGAGTGGCCTCTGAAGTCCTTTGATGACCTGTTCAGCTTCAGTGGCGGGTTCACGGCCTCAAGGGACCAACTGACCACGGCAGGCTACTGCTATCTCCATTACGGCGACATTCATCTTTCGTCGAAGACATACATCAACCTTCAATCTGAACATCAAGAGATCCCCAAGCTGGACGTACCACTGAAGCGGATTTCAAAGGCCTCACTGCTGGAGGATGGCGACGTGGTCTTCGTCGATGCTTCCGAGGACGACGAGGGCACAAGCAAACACGTGGTGATCTTGAACAAGGACAATGTCCCGTTCATCTCAGGTCTCCACACCATTGTCGCCAAGAGCAAGACCGACGAATTGAATCCTGCCTATCGGAGGTACTGCTTCCAGACCGAGGAGATCAAGCGTCAGTTCCTCTTCTTCGCCGTAGGCACGAAGGTCTCAGGAATCAGCAAGACCAGCATCGCCAAGGTCACGCTGCCTGTCCCGACGATCGCCGAGCAGGCTTCCATCGCCGCCATCCTGATCGACATGGATGCGGAGATCGCCGAACTGGAAGCCAAGCTAACCAAAGCCCGCCATCTCAAGCAGAGTATGATGCAGGAACTCCTCACCGGAAGGATTCGGCTGGTATGAGAACCATGCGAATCCTCATCACTGGCGTGGAGAAGGAGTCTGCGGCGGAGCGGGCCGCGCTTGGGGCTCATGTACGCAGCGAACGTGGAGGTCACAAATCTGCCAAGTACTGCGCAACTCGAAGAACCAAACGGGAGGAGATATGCGATCAGATCCGCTAACTGTGCAACAGATCTTTCAGGATCGTCGGCAATACCGTGTCCCGTTCTACCAGCGCCCCTACGTCTGGAACCGGGAAGATCAGTGGGAACGCCTTTGGGATGACATCCTTGTCAAAGCAGATGTACGTTTGCAGGGTGGCAAAACCCATCCCCATTTCATGGGGGCGGTTGTTCTTGAGCCGCAGGATCGTGAAAGCATTATGGGCGTTGAGCAGCTACACATCATCGACGGTCAGCAAAGGCTGACTACGCTCCAATACCTATTGACCGGTCTGGCGCACTGTCTTCGCGATTCTAACATTTCTGCCCTCTTGCCATTGGTTGAGGGGTGTCTACGCAACTCTAATCCTGAAACAATGAAAGACAAGAGTATTGAACCCTTCAAGCTGTGGCCGACCTTTCGCGATCGGCAACAGTATGTTTGGGCAATGACAGCCCAATCCCTTGACGAGTTACGTGAGCGTTTTCCAGCCAGTTTCCGTAAGGATGGGGAGCTGCGGAAGATTGGCGTTGATCATCCACCAGCTCTGGATGCCGTTTGTTATTACCGTGAACAGATTAGCAAGTGGTTGGATGGCGAGGGCGAGCAGAAGCGTGTAGATCGCGCCAACATCCTTGCTTCGGTAATTTTGCGTGACCTTTCGGTCGTCTGTATAGCACTGGGGGCGGATGACGACGCACAAGTGATCTTTGAGACACTGAACGGCCATGGAGCAGAGCTTCACGCCACGGACTTGATACGCAACTTCATATTCATGCGTGCCAGTCTCGATGCCGACGATCTCTATGCAACACTCTGGACCCAGTTTGAAGAATCGTTCTGGGCTGAAGACCAAACGCGAGGTCGCCTAAAGCGCCCGCGAATGGAGTGGTTCGTGCAAACGGCGCTACAAGCTGAAACAGGCGACGAAGTGGATATTGGCCGTCTATATGCTGCCTATCGACATTTCGCCGGTGCAGGTTTATCGGCAATGCCTGCGGCGAAGCAACTGCATGTTCTCGATCGCTATGCCATTCACTACAAGTCGCTGACAACCGGATCCGGAGAAGAGCCGATCGCAGTATTCGGTCGCCGGATTGCGCCGTGGGATGCCTCAACTATTCATTCGCTAGCTTTGCGCATCGCAACTTCGGGCGTCGATCCTGTGGCACAACGTTCGATGTATGACGACATTGAGTCATTTTTTGTTCGACGAGGCATTTGCGGGTTATCGACAAAGAACTACAATAAGGTTTTTGTCCAGCAATTAAGAAAGTTAGTGCTGTCAGGTGTGGATGCTAGCGAATTCCACAAAGCGCTTTCGGAATCTACTGGTGACGCATCTCGCTGGCCCGGAGATGACGAGTTTCGCCGAGCATGGCTTGAAGGCAATATCTATCCAGGTCGCCTAGAAGCAAGCCGACTGCGTGCTATTCTTCATCGTGTTGAGACCGGGCTACGTTCGGCCAAGAGCGAAGAGGGTGTAGTCCTTTCGCTCGACACTCTTGATATCGACCACATAATGCCGCAATCTTGGGCTGCTTACTGGCCTTTAGCAGATGGGCAGCAGGCAATTATGGAAGACCTCGCCGAAGCTCGACTTTTTGAATTGTCGGGTGCACCCGTCACGGGCAAGGTGGCAGCTGTCCTTGAGCGTCAAAGAAGCATTCCACGTTTCGGGAATTTGACGATGATCAACTACGGCGTTAATCGTTCGCTACAGAATCGTGAGTTTTCCGAAAAGCGCAAAGCATTCTTTTCGCATTCCAACCTCCAACTCAACCGTGAGCTGATGCTCCGAGAAATCTGGGACGAGGCGTCAATACGGGTGCGGGGAGAAGCGCTCTTCGAAGTGGCCCGCAAGATCTGGCGAAGCCCAGCTTGATGGTTAGGTACTTGATCAATTGAGTTGGAAACCCAGCTGGCGGATGAAGCTGTGAAGCGCCTTGGTATCAACAGCCGGACGAAAGCGGTACATGTTGCCCTGAGGGCTATCGTTGCCTTGAAGATGAATCATCGCCAGCCGCAATGTGCCGATTTGAAGCGAAGGAAGCGCACTGCATGAAAGAGACCAAGCGCATCGGGTGAAAGGAGTCGTGGCGGGACGAACGCCTGAAGGCGATCTGCGGCTTCGCCAACGCCGGAGGCGGCGTGCTGGCCATCGGGCGTAACGACAAGGGTGTGGCTGTCGGGGTCCGGGACGCCCGCAAGCTCCTGCAGGACATCCCGAACAAGGTGCGCGACATTCTGGGGATCATCGTGGACGTCGATCTGCGGGTGGATGCCGGGAAAGACACCGTGGAGATCACGGTCGCCGTCTACAACAACCCGATCAATTACAAGAGCGAGTACTACTACTGCAGTGGCAGCACGAACCAGGCGTTGAAGGGGGCGGCGATCGACCGGTTCCTGATGCGCAAGGTCGGCCGGCACTGGGATGGCGTTCCCGTGCCGCATGTCGCGATCAAGGATTTGTCCAGGGCGGCGATCGGCACCTTCCGAAAGCATGCACGGGACAGCCCGGCGCTTGGATGCCGCGATTCTCCGGGAATCCACGCCGGGGCTCCTGGACAAGTTTCACCATCAGCTTCTTCCGCATGATCCGCAAGAATTGCGGCCCGGGATCGCCAACACCTTCTTCCGGGCCGGAAAGAACGAAGCCTGGGGGCGGCCGGAACCGTGGCGGCGCACGGTGATAACCAAAAGTAAGCGTCCCACTTCCGCGTGTCCAATTCTGTCACACCTCGCTGTTACCTTCAGCAATGCCCAGGGATCACCGGCCGTAGGGCGGGGTGACGCCATGAGCGGGCAATGGTAACTGCACTATTAACAGGGAGGACTCGTCTTCGATGAACAGGAAGACTCTAACCAACCTCTTATCAGATGCTCTCTTCAGAATTCCCGACTACCAACGAGGTTATGCGTGGGAAGCCCGCCAGTGGAAGGACTTTGTCCAGGATATCGATGCACTTGTCGACGAGGACATATCAAGCCATTACACGGGCACCGTCGTGGTCTACGAACCCAGGGATGCAGAGGTGAAGAATTACGGAAGCACGAGAAGGCTCAAGGTAGTTGATGTCGTCGACGGCCAGCAACGCCTAACAACCTGCTGTCTCTATCTTTCCGCGATCATACAAGCTCTTGTCTCCCGCGGGGAGGCCGCATACCAAGACGAAACCGCTAACTACCTCTATGCTGGCTCGACCTCAAAGGTCTCACTCAACAACGACTCTCAAGATACCTTCTATGATCTGTTGGCCTATGGCCGCCCGAACGCGGAATCGCAATCGATTCACAGTCAGAGATTGGTGTCGGCTCGCAAGTATCTCCAGGACCATCTCGACGCTGAAACATTAGAGCGTGGCTCCGAAAGCACCAGTTACCTCAAGGGTCTTTTCAACGCGATTACCCAGAAGTTAGCATTTACCTACTATTCGATCGACGAGGAATGCGACATCGGAATGACCTTTGAGCTCATGAACTCGAGGGGGAAAAGCCTCTCAGTGCTCGAACTGCTCAAGAACTACCTCATGCACTGGGTTTCCCGAAACGAAAAGAAACCCGCCAAACGCGCTGACATGACGAAGTTAATCAACAAGCACTGGAAATCAGCCTATATCAACATCGGCAAGTGCGACGGCGATGAAGATCAATGCTTGAGAGTTGCCTGGACACTCTATTGCACCCACACCCCCGCGAACTGGGAAGGATATCCAGGATTCAAGCGCGATGACTACATCCCTCTCCGGAACTTCACTGAGAAGCGAACGAAGCAGCACGTCCAGGATTTCATCGCTTTGTTTTCTGCGGGGCTTGCGGAGATCTCTGGCCATTACGCTGCCGTCATGAGCCCTCAGCAGGATGACGATGAAGAGTTTCTCTGGCTAAGCAAGATTCATCACACGGGCAACATCGCCAATTTCCTTCCGCTGATGGTTTCGACGCGCAAGCGATATATGGACGGGGCCGTTAGCAAAGAAAAATACGTGGAACTCCTGATGGCACTTGAATGCTACGCGTACAGGGTCTTCTTGTTCGAAGGCAAGCGGAGTCACGCCGGGAAATCTAACTTCTATCGTTGGGGGCGAGAGATCTTCGAGAACACTCAGAAAATCGATGATGTCACGAATTGGGTGTATGAGCTTGTTCGGTACTACGCGAGCGAAGAGGCATTCAATGGCTGGATGTCCAAGACGGAAGACTGGTACGACTCGCGACGGCTTTTGAAGTACACGCTCTATGAGTACGAATTGCACCTCTTGAAGAAAGAGGGAAAGAACAAG
>JANOJB010000059.1:0-50293 GCA_031407985.1 Pseudomonadota bacterium
CATGACAGCCAGCGCCACGTAAGCCCAAACGGTGGCCAGTCGAAACACGGGATCGCCCTGCCCAAAGGCGATCGCCAGTGACGCCCACAAAAACACGAGCAGCGCGGGCCAGGATCGGGCCAGCAACCGCCGTGCGCTGCCGCCCCATGAGGTCTCACCCGCGTCGCGCCCTGGGTTTCGCGCGGCGCCGGGCTGGGGCTCGGACGTTGCGGCGGTCACCGGGGACGCGGGCCGCGCGCCTTGGGCGTCCGCCGGCTCTGCGTGCCGCAATCGCTCGCCGAGTCCACCCAGCGTTCGGACACCCGACCAGAACGGGACATACGCCACGACGACGGGTGCCAGCGCCAGCACTACCACGACCGTGGCGGCGACCACCCGAGGGCCCCAGCCCGATCGAGCGCCCCGGACCGCCAAAACGGCCAACCAGGGGACAACAACCAACGGGACCAACTTGATGGCGCCGGCGGTTCCGATAACCAGCGCCGCCAGTCGCGACCGCCCGGTGCCCAAAAACGCGAATCCACCCAGCACCAGCGCGACCATCACCAGATCGTTGTGCCCGTTGCCTGGCCCTTCGATCAGCAAAAGCGGGTTCAGCGCAACCAGGACGAAGACCGCACGCGCCCGATGCGCGTCAAGCCGACGGACGATCGATTGCGCCGCGGCGGCCGCACCTAACAGGGCCGCCCCCGCGCAAAGTTTCAGCGCGACAACGGGCGCCCACACCGATCCCGCGGGCGCCAGCCATACGATCCCCATCGTGAGCAGCGACCACAGCGGTCCGTAGGGCGAAGCGATGGGCCAGTGCAGGTACAACGCCGTCGGATCGCCGAGGCGAATCAGATCCAGCTGCGTCTGCAGATGGGGATTCAACCCGTGAACCACCGCCAGTCGCGCGTAACCGACGTAGGCGAACACATCCGTCGATAGATCAGCCGGCATCACCACCGCCAGCACAACAATCACGGGGATCGCCAGGTGCCACGTCCATCGCCGGGTCAGACGCGCGCCACGGTGGACGCACCAGAACAAGCCCGCGTAGGCCACCCATCCAAGGACAATCCAGATCTGAAAGAGCGCCGTGTAGACCGACAGCGAAGCGGTACGTGCCGGGAGATTGAACACCTTCCGCCACTCGTTGATCGCCAGCGGATTCAGGCCGCGAACCGACGTGAAACCCGTCGGCATGGCGAACTGCCACGCGGCAAACGCCAGGGCCGCCACGACGCCGGTGATCACACACACACGGGCGGCGCGATCCACTCCCGGCGTGCTCTGCGCGACGGACGTGTCAGTGCCCATGCGGCGATTCGCTTCGAAGGGCCGCGATCCACGGACGAACGGGAATCGCCAAGGCCAACAGGAACGCGATCAGAAGCACCGGCAACCAGCCAAACTGAGCGGGACCACTCAACCACCAATCGAACTCGACGGCGTCGTACGACTTGTGGATGTCCAGGGTCAGCGACGTGTACCGCTTCCACGGTGCGTCCGCCTCGGCGACCCGCCAGGGATCCCCCGCAATCTGATGTCGCAGCAACCACCAGTGCCCGGCGATGGGCTGCATCGTCGGCAACCACTGAATCGGGTACAGGTGTTCGAAGCACGAAAAACACGGATCCGGCGCCAGCGGCGTTCCCGCGACGTTCGGCCGACCCAACCAGGCGTGCTGCGCCTCGATCGACACGTTCGTGAAATCGCTCCAGTGGTACGCGTTGCCCAAAACCTGAACGGCACCACCGGTCAGGCAAGCGGCGCCGAGAGCGATCGACAGTGACCGGCGCGACCGACCCGGATGCGACGCATCGGCACCGAACAACTCGGCGACCGGCAGCAACAACGCGGGAAGTGCGAAAACCAGGTACCGCGGACCCCACGCCCAGTCTCCTGACCAGAACACGTAGCGGGCATACAGCAAGATGACAGGCCCCACGGTTAGTGCGATCGCCAGCGCAACGTTCGGCCGACGCATCACCAGCCGCCGGATACCGAACAAAGCCAGGATCAGCGGCGGCGAATAAAGGAAGACGCTTTTGCCTGGCGACAGGAACTGTCCCCACAAGCCGACCAGGATGTTCTCGCGCCAGAAACCGGTGGTCACGGCGCCATAGCCACTGGCCATGATCGACCCCCAGCGGACGTAGTTGTACGCCGCCAGCGCGACAACACCAGGGAGAAAACCTACCCCCGACCACAACAAGGCCCTGATGATCAGTTGTCTGTCGGGCCGAAAACGCAGGAACAGGTACAGCCCGGCCCCTGGCAGGCACGCGGCGTACACGTTCTTCGAATTGACCAACAAAGCGGCGGCAAAGCCAAGGCGCAAGAATGATCGCTGCGTCGGTGTTTCCGCGGCGCGCAGCAAAGCGCCCAGGAAGATGATGAAGCAGACCACTTGCAGGATTTCGGAATACGGTCGGTGCGCGTAGACCCACACCGATGTCCCCGCGCCCAGCAGCAGCGTCGATACCGCCGCCTGTCGCAGGTCGTACCCAAGCTGCTTGAGCAACCGAAAGAACAACACCGGAGCCAGCGCCCCAAGAACCAACGGGCCAAGCTGGGAGGTGAACACCAGCCCCGGGTTCACGCGGCCGGGAAGGATTTGGTTCAACAACATTTGCAGCAGCGCGCCCGGAACATGGACCAGGCACGCCAGAAGGGCCGCGACCGGATAATAGTGTCCGCCGCGGCCCGCCGGCGCGTTCACCGGCCAACGGGTCTCGATCGCGAAGCTGAAGTGGCGCACCAATCCCTCGGCCGCCTCCCACATGGGAGTCGCGTCACCGAAGGGAACGCTGCGACTGGCGGTGAACAGATACAGGCACAAGAAGCCCACGAACACGTCGGAGTCCTGAAGGCTGCGCCGGGTCCGCGGGAATAGTCGCAAGGCGACAGTTTATACGACGCACCTTGTCCGGTCAGGGTTGCGACGATGTGCCCGCGACGCGAACGCTAAGCCCAGCGGCGATTCCCACCCACAGGAGGGGAGCGTGGCCAGCCGTACCGGCGGGCGCGAAGGAAATCGCGGCGGGAACCGGCACGACCTCGGCGGCCACACCTATCCACGGCGTCACACGCGATCGGACAAACGCAAAACCGACGCCACCACGAACGCCAACATCGAAACCACTCGCGCCGTTGTTCTGCACCAACCCCACGCCGTCGATGCGACGGTAAACCCCCAACGCGCCCAGATCGGTGGCGACCGCGATCTGTCGCCATCTCCAGGTCAACCGCGCGCCCGCGTCGAACGCCATCCTGCGTTCGCGGGCCTCCGCGTCCCCGAGATCCAGTGTGACGTCCGTCGGAAGGAGAGCTCCAACCGAAATGCCCAGGCGCTGACCGGTCAATGCCAACCTCAGGGCAAGGCCGGGCGACATGGGAATGTTGCTGGTTCCCGTCGGTGCGGCGGCGAAGAAGGCCCCACCTATGGCGACGCCTAGATGAAATCGCGCGGGCGCCGGCAGGTCGCCCGCGACGGCGACCGTTGTCCCGGGCGATTCCGGATTCGGAATGGCGGCCGGCCGTGTCGCTTCCGACACCGGTCGCGCGGACTGTTCGTTCTTTGCTTGCGGTGCCGCTGGCGCCTGTTGTGGTGGCGGCGATGCGCGCACGGTGGTTACCCCTTGAACCGACTCAGGCGGTTGCACCGACGGTGAGCGCACGGATGGCGCCGCCTGGTTCGGATCTCGCTGTGGTGGCGGCGATGCTCGCACGGTGGCCGCCTCTTGTGCCGGTTCCCGCTGTTGCGGTGACTGTGTCGGCGGCGACCGAGGCTGCCTTGTTTGAGCGGTATCGGACGGCCGGGGCATCTGGATCTTGGGCGCTGATGCCCTTTCGGCGGCGCGAAGCAGGGCTATCTGTACCCAGCCGACGCGCAGCAACTCACCCGCCGTCAGCGCGATCGCCAACGTGCGACCGTCGGGTGGGACGGCATCCAGCGCCGTCACCCGAGACAGTTTTCGCATCGTGCCCGCTTCCGAAATATCGACCTCGATGGTGACGGCGTCTGGTCCTTCATGCGAGATCCGAATCCACGCGATCGGAACCTCGGGGACGCCCCTGTGCTCTCCAGACAGGTCCAGATCGATCTGCCGGGGACCAAGATCGGCGCGCAGATCACCCAACACCGACGCGATCGTCCGCCGCGACCACCCGTTCCCCACGAAGGCCAGCTCGATCCAGGGACGCCCCACGTTTGGCGGCCCCGTCGTCGAGGGTGGGGGTGCCGCCCAAGGCGCGCGCGGCGTCAACGCAAGAACGGCCGCAATCAGGAGCGTTGTCAGCGCGCCGCGCACCGGGCGCCCATGGCCATCGCGTGTACACCGCGTTGGTACCGCGCCAGGTATTCGGCGCGCGCCCGACGACAACCGTCCCTGTCTCGTAAACCATCCAAGGCATCAACCAGGCGGGCTTGCGCGTCCTCGTGCAGCGATCCGTGGGGGATGGTCTTGGCCGCCTCCCGCAGCGCGGCCACCGCGCCACGCAGATCCCCAAGTGCATCCATCCTGAGGCGCCCCAATTCCAACGCCGCCAATCCGGCACGGTCGTCGTTCGGGAACCT
Source organism: Pseudomonadota bacterium (assembly GCA_031407985.1). GTDB lineage: Bacteria > Myxococcota_A > Polyangia > Fen-1088 > Fen-1088 > FEN-1088. The sequence continues at coordinate 4,565 of JANOJB010000059.1, forward strand.
CGCCAACAGCAGATCGTAAAGGCGCACCGCCTCGCCCGCGTGCCCGCTCCGTCGCGCCAGGTTCGCCTGTTCGAACAGCCGTTGCCCATCGTGCGGCTGGGGCGATTCCGCGGAAACAGGAAGCGTGTTCAGATCCGAAGCCAACCAACGCTCCTCGCCCGCGTGCACGCGAATGGGCGGGTGGTCATACGGCCCCGAAACCTCGACGGTTCCACGAGAGACCAAAACGCGGACGCCTGCCCTCACATCCCCCTTCCGATCCTCTATGCGCACCCGAAATCGCGTTCCAAGCACCCGTACATCGACATCTCCCGCCGACACAACGAAAGGTCGAGAGGGACGGTGAGTGACATCGAATTCGGCCTCGCCGGTTTCGATTGCGATCTGGGTCAGGTCGCTGCGCTGGGCGGAAACCCGAACCTTGCCGCCGCTTGCAACCATTACGCGCGACCCGTCCCGCAGCGTGGTCGTCCGCGGCCCTTCAACCAGGATGACCATCGCGTCCCATTCGGCGGACCTGCTCCGGTTCACCACGTAGGTCGTGACACCGACCAGAATCACGGCCGCGGCGGTGGTGGCGAACACCAGCCGACCCAAGTGCCAACCGGAACCGCCTTTCGAACCACTGCCCATTCGAACCTGGCTCGTGCCGCGGATCTCGTTGCGAATCTTGCTCCACTCCGCCGAGATTTGTTCCTCGGTTGGACTTGGCTCCGCCAGAAACCGACCCAAAGGCTGACGCATTTTCACGCCTTACCTTCCTTCGTGCGCATGCCCTTGTCCAGATGCGCAGCGGCCAAGGACAATCGTCGCTTCACCGTGGCCAGCGATCGATTCATCTTGACCGCGATCTCGTCCAACGAAAATCCCTCTATTCGATGAAGGACCAACGCGATCTGGGCTTCGGCCGGCAGCGAACCGAGCAACCGATAGATCTTCTGGATCTCGACCGCGACGTCCGGCGGCACCGACGGTGCGATCAACATGTCGATATCCACCGGCCAGCGACGCAACAGACCCAACCGCTCCAACAATCGCCGTCGACGCACACGTTTGTGTGCTGTCCTCACGACGATGGCCGACAGCCATCCACCAAACGCACCGGGATCCCGAAGACTGGGTAGGCTACGGAAGGCATCAATGAAGCAGTCCTGCAGCAAATCGTCCGCTTCCGTCCTTCCCACCAATCTACATGCGAGGCGATACACACTGTTTCGATGCCGACGAAACAACGCCTCGTGCGACCCGACGTTACCCGCCAGCGCGTCCGCAACCAGCGCGGCGTCCGAAGGCGCCGTGTCGATCGGCTCTTCTTGCCCGGGTGATTGAAGCAACGGCAACCGACTCAATCCAGTTCCTTGCTGCATGGGGATGGTTGCACTACGAACAAAGTATCCGATACTGGCATCGCACGGGCCACCCAAGTTTGCTGTCGATGTGTGCAGCCAAGGGGTGAACAGCGACGGGGAATATGATGTACCTCTTCCTGCAAAAACCAGCTCAAGATATTTCCGGCGCGTGGCACCGTGCGGATGCCATCACCAATGCTGCTCTCTATGAAAGCCCACGTTGCCCTGCTGCTGGCGTCAGTGCTGGGAGTGGGAGCTTGTAGGTCCAACGTGAACATCGGCAGCAACGTCATTTGGTCCGCCGACCACGAAGCCGGAAACACGGACGAATGGACCTTGGACGGAATGGGCGGTCTATCCGTCACCGGCGCCGAATCGGCGATTCTTGTCGCGGCGGGAATTGGCCATGAAGGATCACTGTCGTGCTTGCGCCTGACCACACCGACGGTGGGAAACGAAACAGATGCAAGCATCTGGCGCCAGGGATCGTGGACCGATGCCTACTTCAGCGCCTGGTACCTCTTGCCGCGCGCGTACAAAACCACTTCATACTGGACGATAGCCACGTTCAGCGCGCCGGACCAGGCGGACGGAGGGGCACCCTCCGCAGTCCTGAAACTGAATCTTCGAACGTTGCCGTCGGGGGACATCGTGCTTTTTCTCCTGGACGATCGCGCGCTCTATCTACAGTGGCCTTTGGCGGTGCCACCCGCCATTGTTCCCGTCGGTTCCTGGTTCCACGTCGAGACCCGCTACCGAAATACTCAAAGCAACGACGGGGGTTTCACCATCTGGTTGGACGGCCGGCTGGTTTATGAGGTCACGGGCCGACCGACAAACACAGGCGCGAATATCCGTTGGGGACCAAGCAACGCGGGCATGGAGATCGTACCTTCTCCTGTGGAAATCTTCGTGGACGACGCGGTCATCAGCCTAAGCCGGGTGACACCCACGGCGCGGGTGGCCAACACAAACGTGGCTCCCTAGTTCCGGGCGCCAACGGGGACGCGAGCTCCAGACGTCGAAGTAGACGCACCATGGGGTTCGGTGGTGCCGTTCACGGACTCGATCCGACCGGGACGCCTGACGGAATCCGGGCAGGCATTCGAGAAGCAAATCCATCCCCCAAGGTGGCATGGTTTCGTTTTCCCGAGCCGTCGTGCGCGATGGCTCCGTCCGTCTCATCGAATCTCCACGATGCGACCAGGCCGTCCCCCGTATCGGGGGCTGGCCGCCCCGCGGCCTCAGCCGCGATGTCGACGGCGCTGCGGGTGGTCGTCCAGACGCGAACCTCGTCCAGCAGACCGCTGAACATCTCGATCGTTCCATCGAAACTTCCCAGCCACGCACCGGTCGGCGTCCGGTTGTTGGCAAGAGCGGTCCCCGTACCAACGACCACACCGTCGACGAACAACGTGTGCACGGCTCCGTCAACGGCGGCGTCCGGCGAAGGAACGAAGGTGTAGGCGACGTGGTGCCAGACATTCGACGACGGAAGCGCGGTCGCGCTGACCAATGGGGCTCCACCGTAGGTTCGCCATACCATCAAGGTTCCGTCTCGAATTCCCAACTGGATGCCGCTTATGTTGTCGCGACGCAGGGTCATAACCGTTTGCTGACCGGCAGCGGTGGTGTGGTTCATCCACAAAGTGAGGGACTGCGGGAACACCGAACTGGGAAACCCGGCGGTCCCGGTACTCGCGTAGTCATCCACACCATCGAAAGCCAGCGCATGACCCGGCCGTCCGGCGGTCGATCCATCGGACGGCCCCTGCGTGCACGCCACCCAACCGACGCTGGTCATCAAGAGCAGCAGGCCGGGCAGAAAGATCGACGGTCGCGTGACCACGTTTCCATCCTACCGTGATAGGGACAAATGGAACGCGACCAGCCGAGCTTGGTCGGCATCCATTCTTACGCGTGTGCTCCAAGAACGTGCCAACAGGTGGGTGTTTCGACCACCTCAACTGGACGCATACCGTCAGAAATGCGAGAGAAAATAGGAAAAGGTGGGAGAAAACGGAAGTTGGAAGCAGGGTTTTAAAAAAGTCTTCACGAACTACTCCGCTCTGCTACACTGACTGATGGTGAGGGCGTCGCGGGTGGTGGTGGTACAGGCTCCCCGTTTGGAATCCCTGCAACGAAGTAAGTCGCTATCGCGCAAGTGTCTCCCTTCGGCAATTCAGCAAAGGATTGCGATTCATGAAATTCCTAAGGTTCGCTGGTGTCGCTGGAATTCTTGTGTGGGCCACGGCTGGCTGCGTAGCCAACATTGCCGGAGGCAATCCCGGCGCGGGAGGCTCGGGTGTTGGCACCGGGGGTTCCGCCCCCCCAGCCTGCAGCGCGGGACTGACGATGTGCGGAACGTGTGTCAACACGACCAATGATCCCAGCCACTGTGGTGGCTGCGGCAGACCATGCGCGACGGGTCAGGTTTGCGACAACGGGATGTGTGCCACGACCTGTTCGGCGGGCATGTTGTGCGGCAGCAGTTGCTCCAACGTCAGCATGGATCCGGCCCATTGCGGTAATTGCACGACCATATGCCGATCTGACCAAGCCTGCACGGCCGGAGCCTGCGTGTGCCCCGCCGGTCAGGCGCTTTGCAACGGTGTTTGCGCTGCCTCTTGCAGTGGAACCGGCGGGACGACGGGCGCCGGCGGAACCATAGGTAACGGCGGCGTCAGTGGAACAGGTGGCGCCACCCTGCTTGCCTGTAATTCCGTCATGCCTGGGCGGGCGCCGATTCGCCGGTTGTCAACCTTCGAGTACAACAACACGATTCGCGATCTCCTGGCGGACACGACCAACCCAGGTAACGGGTTTCCGTCCGAAACACTGGTCTTGGACAATATATTCGGCAACAACGCCGACCAGCAATCGGTTTCCGATGCCCTGGTTCGGGGGTACATCAGCGTTGCCGAAGGCATCGCCTCGCGCGCGACCGCGACGCCGGCGGCGCTGGGAAAGCTGGCCGCCTGCGGTAGCACCGCCACCGCCGCGAACGAAGAAGCCTGCGCCCAGACAATTATGACCGCCCTGCTTCCGCGCGCGTACCGCAGGACCGTCACGGCGGCGGAAGTGACCGACTACGTGACCCTGTACAGGGGCGTGCGGGCACTTTCGACCACGCTTACGTTCGCATCCGGTGTCGCCGCGATGCTGGAAGCCGTTCTTCAGGCGCCCGATTTTCTTTACAGGGTTGAATTCGGGACGACCGACGCCGCGAATCCGTCGGTCAAGAAGCTCACCGGCCCCGAGTTGGCCACTCGACTTTCCTATTTCTTCTGGCAGACGATGCCGGACGCGGCACTGACGACGGCCGCCAACGGGACCACGCTGGGGACGCCTGCCGGCGTCATGACACAGGCGGCGCGTCTGCTCGACGACCCCAAATCTCATCCCATGGTCACGTCCTTCTTCGACAGCCTTCTGCCGCTCCAAAGCCTGACAGACCTGGCGCGGGACAAGACGCTGTTTCCGACCTTCTCGGCGACGATAGGGCAGGCCATGCGTCAGGAAACGCAGCGCACCCTGGAGTACGAAATCTTCGAGAACACAACACAGGCCACAGGAAGCACGCACGTCCCGGGAAGCTGGCCGGCGCTGCTGACCGCGCCGTACACCTTCGTGAACCAGGCGCTCTTCGGTTTCTACGGCGCGGTAGCTTTTGCATCAGGCACGACCGCGGTGACTGGCACCGCCCTGCAGAAGGTGAACTGGAACACCACGCAACGCCTGGGGTTGCTGACACAGGCGGGCGTCATGACGGGCACGACCACCTCGAACCTCACCAACCCGGTTCTGCGCGGAACCTTCGTCGTGAACCGGCTGATGTGCAGGCATATCGAGCTTCCCCCTCCCGGCCCCATCCTGGACAAGGCGCTGGTGCCGGTCCCCTACGACGGATGGACCGCGCGGGAGCGTTACACAAAACACCGCGCGGAAGCGATTTGCGCCGCGTGCCACCAGTTCCTGGATCCCATTGGCTTGGCGCTAGAGAATTACGACGCCGTGGGTCTGTACCGGACGAGCGAGCGTGCCACGATCGGCGGCGTCACCAGGGACACGCCCATCGACGCCACCGGCTCGGTGCCTGGCGTGACTGGAGCAGCGAACGGCGGGGTCGAGTTGGTGAAGCTGCTGGCCACCTCGGAAGAAGCCGAGACCTGTTTCGCCTCGCATTGGATGCAGTACGCGTACGGCAGGACGTTGGAGACCGGCGACGCGTGCAACAAGCAGTCGGTCAATACAGCATTCAAGAACAGCGGATACAACATCAAGAAGCTGTTGTTGGCCCTGACACAAACCGACGCGTTCCTGTATCGCCCCGCCCAGTAAGGAGTCAGTGTCATGAACCAGTTTCGCCTAAAACGCCGAACCGTCCTGAAGGGGGCGGGTTCCATCGCAATCGCGCTGCCCTGGCTGGAGATCATGGACCGGGGCCGACGGGCGAACGCCCAGACCGTCACCAACCCGGCCAAACGTTTTGTGACCGTCTACCAGCCGGGTGGCACCGTGCGCGCCAACTACACACCGACAGGGACCGAGGCGGCGCCCGTCTTGAGCACGATCCTGGCTCCGCTAGAGCCGGTCAAGAGCAAGCTCCTCATCGTCGACGGCCTGGATATGAAAAGCGCGGTGGGTGAACAGCATCAGGCCGGCATCATCGCCTGGTTGACCGGCAGTGTTCAGGTCACCGGCAAGTACTCCAAGGACAGTGGCTCGATTGATCAGTTGCTGGCGCCGAAGCTATCCATGGGCAAGAAATTCCCCAGCCTCCAGATGGCCGTTCGCTGGGCGACTGGAAAATCCAAGGGCTTGGTCTCACCGATCAACGCCGCGAACTTCGAGGTCGGCGCACCTTACAATCCCATCGCGCCGCGTCTCGATCCGCAACAGATCTTCACCGATTTGTTCGGGAGCCTCATGCCGGGCATGCCGGCGGACGCCACGGCGGTGGCGCTGATGCGCAAGAAATCGATTCTGGACTTCGTCGACAAAAAATACGCGGCGCTAAACCTGCGACTTGGCGCGGCCGACAAGGCCAGGCTGGACGACCACCTGACCAAGCTGCGTGCAGTCGAAAACAGCATCTCGATTCCCACACCGACCGTCACCGCCACCTGCAAACAGCCTGTCAAGGTGGATACCGCTGACTACAACCCGAAGAGCGGGCTCACGTCGGCCGACGACGGGTCCCTCAAAGACACGATGTCGGACGCGGCGATTCCCAAGGTCGGAAAGTTCATGACCGACATGTTGGTGATGGCACTGGCCTGCGATCTGACCGGCGTAATCTCACTGCAGTGGAGCGATACCGAGGCAAAGCATACGTTCCCGTGGCTGACCTTGTCGGAGCACCACCATTTCTACCAGCACGACGGAGGCTTCAAAGCAGCCGAGTGCGCGAAGATCGCGACCTGGTATTCGACACAACACCTGTACCTGCTACAGGAGATGGCGAAGGTCGACATGGGTGGTCACACGCTGCTTGACGAAAGCGTCGTGTTTATTGGCTCCGAGCTTCAGGATCCGCCGAGTCACGGCAAGACCAACATGCCGTTCCTGCTGGCCGGAAACGGCGGTGGCCTTCGCACCGGACGCTGGATCAAGTACCCCGCCGGAACGTCGCACAACGGGCTCTTGCTCGCACTACTGAATCTCTTCGGTGACACCCGAACCTCGGTGGGTACCAGCACGTACAACGTTGCGGCCTTGACGAACCTTAAATAGGTTCGCCAAGGGGTCGCCCCGGTAGTTCGCTATTGCAGCAGAAGAACGCAGGCCAGGGTCGAAGCAAGCGTGAGCGCGCCGCGTTCCTGAAAAAGCGCGCGGCGACCGGCCCGGGTCTGGTTGACGCGCTCCAGGGGTTGCGACAGCTGCGCGCGCCGTACGACGACATATTGAAGAGCATCGTCGGCGAGACGTTGGGTACCTACCCGGCTATCCCGGGCAAGCCCATCGTGGAAATCGGCGCGGGCACGGGACAATTGCGGCGGTGGCTTCCTGCCGATGTGCGCGACCAGGTCATTCACACCGATCCTGCGGATCAAGCGTTGGATCTCTTGCGACGAGAGGCACCTGATGCACGCACCGCGGTCGCGCCGGCGCAGCGGCTGCCGTTCACGGATGGCGCCTGCGGCGGGGCACTGGGTCTATGCGTCTTCGATACGCTGCACACGGCCGCCGTCGAGGACGCGGCCGTGGCTGAGCTTGCCCGTGTGCTCGCACCCGGAGCGTGGTTCGTGCACTTTCTGGACATGGCAACGTTGCTGGACAGGCCGTTCCAGGAGTTCAACGCGCATGGCGTGGTTCCCGTCCCGAATGTATTCGGCGATCCGGACGACCACCCCTGGCCGTTGGATATCGTGCTCTTCGAGCGCGAGTGGCTCCGACAAATTCTGCACTTCGCTCTGCAAATCGAGCACCCCTTGGTGACCATGTTTGGGCCGTACTTCGGAGCCTTCCTCCTACAGCCGTTCGACCTTGGGGAGGCCATCCTGCGCTTCAAGTCGATTGCAACGAACAGCGCCGTGCAGCACGCACTTGCCAGTCAGATTGCCTCCTTGTTCCAGTTGGCCGTTCAGCAGGGACACCCCGCGAGATCCGCCATTCCATTTCACTCGGGCCAGTACCTGTCCGCGGTCATGGAAACCGCGTTCGCGAAAAGCGGACTCTTCCGCACCGCGTTTTTCGACATCGTTGCCCGCTCGGGTTGGCGACCTGTGGCCCACGGCCAGACCGAGCGCTATCGCAGCCTCTGCCTTGGTCACGAAAGGATACGCAACGACAATCCCAAACGTCTTCTCGCCGCGTCGTCACGCCAGGATCGGGCTTCCTACGACACCCGAACCGATCGCGTGTTGATCGAAGCAGGAGTCTTTGTCTTTGTGACCCAGCGCATCGTGAGCGAAGGTACGTGATCCGGAAGCCGCCATCGGAACGAGGAACGCCGGAACGAGGAAGGCCGGAATGAGGATGATTCCCGGCCCGTCTCCCGACGGCGGGCATCAGACCCAGTCGATCACAGGAATCCGGCCACTGAAACCGGACGGTTGCGGTTGGTGGTGCTCCCATCGCCCAACTGGTTCACCAGGTTCTCGCCCCAGCAAGCAAGGCCTGCGGCATGACGGGCGCAGCTGTGTACCGACCCCGAAGCGATGGAGGTCGCACCAGCGATGTCGAGGACGGTCACCGGAACCGAGGACGTCATGTTGGTTCCATTCCCCAATTGTCCATACATGTTGGTTCCCCAACAGGAAACCAGGCCCGTCTTGCGGATGGCGCATATGTGCTGGAAACCTGCGGCGGCCTGAACGACATCGGCAAGGCCCTCGATCTCGACCGGCACGTTGGAGCTGTTCGGATGGCTGGGGCCAAACACGCTGCCCCCGCCTCCACCCCAACAGGTCAGGCGTCCCGTGTTGTAAAGGCCGCACACGAACGATCGTCCGGACGTGAGATCCACGACACCCGAAAGCCCCATGACCGGCGCCGGAGTGGCGCGCGTCGTGTTCGTACCGTCCCCCAGTTGCCCATTGCCGTTGTCTCCCCAGCACATGACGGTGCCGTCCAAACGACGGGCACACGTGTGCCTTTCACCGCCCTGAACCTGCTCGACATCGGTCAATCCAGAAACCGGCATGGGCGTCGTCACTGGCGACGATCCGGCCGGCTGCCCCGTCTGGCCCTGACTGTTGCCTCCCCAACAATCGACAGTGCCGCCCCTACGGATCGCGCACGTGTGACTTCCACCACCCGTGATTTGAAGGCAATCAGTCAATCCGGGGACGGGAATCGGAACCAATGACGCCGACGTGTTTCCCGTTCCCAATTGCCCGTCCGCGTTTCGTCCCCAGCAGAAGGCCTGGCCCGCGCGATCGCAAATGCAGCTGTGTAGATGGCCCAGCCCGACGCTGGCCGGATCCTGCACCTTCATGACGGGACGTCGCGCGTGTTGGTTCTGGGTGTTGCCGTTGCCCAATTGGCCATCCGCGTTTTGTCCCCACGAATATAGGGTGGTTCCCTCGATGGCGCTGGAATGCCATCCGGATGCCCACACCGTTCGTCCGGCAATCGGGGTCGTCACGGGTGCATCCGGTCGCGGGGGCAGGACTCCGGACCACGGCGGTAGCGACCCTCCGGGGCGATCAATCGAGATACATGCGCCTGAAGAGCAGGTTTGCTCGGCTGGACAGGTCACCGGGAGACAGGCCTCCAACAGAAGAACGCTGAGAACACGCAATTCGCCTTCCACGAAGGCGGTTCGAATCGTTTGTTCGACGGCCAGAGTGACTTGCTGGAAGGCCTTGACATTCACCGTCACCGGCGAGAGGGCTCCCTTCGGCAACAGTCCCAACGTCAGCGGAAAGCGCGGCGCGTTCGGTCCCACCAGATTCACGGGAACAAGCGGCGCCATTGCCGACGCACCCGCAACCACGATCTCGAGACGATCGACATCGGAGGGAACACTGAGATCGGTGTCCACAACCAACACGATCTCGGTCGAGCGTTGGCACGATGACGTCCAGGCCGCCATCACTGCCAGTGCGATTCCGAAGCGCACGTCGGACCGTCCGATCATGGCACCTGAATCGTTCCGGGAGGAATGTTTCCCACGAAGGGTTCGTCGTTCTGGCGCTGGTAGAGGACGACCGCCGTCGCTGAGCCGGCCGCCACGACCAAACCGATCGCCGTCCACGTCCACGGCGAGGTCCACAAGGAACGCTCGGGCGCGGGTTCTCTGTCTGGCGGATTGGACGGGTTGGATTCAGTCAAAACGGCGGCGACCGTGGGCACCGGGGGCTGGGTCAAGCTTGGCAAGGGCAGTGTGATGCTTCTCAGCTCACGCTCGGCGACGGCAAACAAGACCCGCGCCCGCTCAACGCCGCCGTTCTGAACGACCAGCGTGTGTTCGCCGGGATCCAGCGGATGGCCCGTTGCCAACACATCGGCAGCAACTATCTCCGCGTCGATCCGAATCACGTCGGTGGGGGACAGACCAGACGGACGCATTTTCACCCTGGGAATCCTGGCTTCCAACGCGGGCAACACCTCGGCGGCCGCCCGTCGAAAGGGGGCGGTTTCCTGCGATGGTGGATCGTCGAGGACGCGATGGTAGTTCTTCGCGGCTTCCGTCAGACGCCCCGTGCGAGCCTGAGCACCGGCAAGGTTGATGAGAACCACTGGCCTTGGTGACAAAGCGTACGCCTTCTCGAACATTGATCGGGCGTCGGCCCATCGCTCTTGACGAGCGGCTTCAACGCCCGCTCGAAAGGACTGTTGAGCGGCCTCGTCCTGACTGGCGGCGGTGGACGGCGCCGTCACACCGGCCGCGGTCGCAAGAAGAAGTATCGAACCGACTGAACCAACGCCCAACATCATTCAGTGTTTCCTACGACCAGTGTTCCCTACGACGTGAACGCTCTGTGCAACGTTATTGCCACCGCTCGAAAAGCGGAACATCGAGTGCGTTGGGATTGGCGGAAGGTCTCCTGTCGAAAGCAGCGGAACTCTTTGCGACGTCAACCGTCCGCGCACGCCGCGCGATCCGTCTGGCTGACCTGCCCTGGTCGTTACCCCCAGCGTGCGCGCGGGTCGAGCGGCCCGCTTTCGAACGCAAACCCGGCCTGGGACTTCCTGGCAGGTTGGGCGTGATTGATTTGGCGAGAAGTTGTGGCGGGGGAGACGCACCTGGTGCGGGCGGGGTTGAAGCAGTAGGGGGCGGGGACGGCCCCCGTCCCGGAGCTGCGACGGGAGGGATGGTCGGCGACGTGGCCAATCCTGTCTCGGCCGACGACGGCTGGCCCTGACCACGGATCCAGAAAGCCGCGCCAGTCGCGACGGCGGCCCCCATGGTCAGACCCAGCAGCCATTTTCGCACGAACCCGAAACGGATCCCGCCCCCCAGGGGTGCAGCGCCCGCAACCGATCGCGACGGATCCGGCACCGACCGGAGAGTCGGGACGGGATCGGATTCGATGCGTTTCAGATGCGCCGCCAACACCGCGCGAACCTCCAGTGACTCTTCCGCGAAGTGCTGGGTCATGTAGTCGCCAACCGTCACCGAGCCCTCCTCCGCGATCAGTACGGCGAGGATACCTTCCAGGCGCGAGGCAATTTCGACGGCGGTCGCGGGGCGACTGTCGCGTTCCTTGGCCAGCATTTCGAACAGCAACTCACACAACTCGGGGGGGACATCGCTGCGAACCTCCCCGATGTCAGGAGGCGGTTCGGTCAGAATGCGACGGGTCCCGTCGAATCCGGTCTTGTTGGGATACAGCCGAACGCCGCTCAACATCTCGTACAGAGTGACGCCCAGGGAAAAGAAATCCGAGCGACGATCCGGCTCCTCGAAGCGAAGCTGCTCAGGAGCCAGGTATCCGATGTTGCCCTTCAGGACACCGGCGCTGGTGCGGCTGGTGTTGCCCAGCGCCTTTGCGATTCCGAAATCGGTGACACGAACGGTGCCGTCAAACCCTATCAAGACGTTCTGAGGCGAAACGTCGCGATGAACCAGCCGCAATACCGTTCCATCCTCGGCCCGGACCTCATGTGCCGCGTGAAGTCCCTGGGCGGCGTCCATGCAGATGCGCACCGCCACCTGCATCGGAATCAGGCGCCCCGCTGCTGTCGCTTCCGAGATCAGGCGAGACAGCGAAACCCCCTCGACGAAGTCCATGATCAGAAACGGGCCGTCGTCGTCCTCCCCCACGTCAAGAACGCCGACCGCGTTAGGGTGACGGACCAGTCCGGCCAGCCGACCCTCGTCCATGAACATGGATCGAAACGCCGGATCGTTCCGATACTGCTCGTGCAGGCGTTTGCGGGCGCACCACCGGAGGAAGCGGCCCTCCCGACGAAACACCAGCTCGACGTACCCCATCCCACCCTGCGCGATTGTAGCCACGCCGGTGTAGGACGGTGCTGGCGCAAATACCGCGGCTGGAGAACCCACAGTCACCGGCTAAGTATACTGGGTTATCAAGCCGGGTGGGTGGCCAGCGTCTGGACCACGGTCCTTACTGCGTCTGCGCGAATTATGGACGGAACAGTCTTACCTTTGCGTACCATGCGCACAGTCAAGTCCAGGATTTTGCTGATGCCTCTGGCTCAGAGCACGCCCGCAAGCGGTCCACAAGTGGGCTCGATTCCGAGGCCAGTTGCGGGGTGACCCAAAGCGTTCAGGACCGACACCAACAGCTTGTTGGCACTCTGGGTGGTGACCTTCAGGAACTGCCCGACCTTGACACCGTGATTCTTCCCGCCAACGAGCAGGTACTGCATGTTCCTGGGGTTGTGACTGTGGTTGGTCCCACTCTCGACGCCCCAAACGATGAGGGTGTTGTCCAACATGGTGCCGTTGCCTTCCTTGATTGCCGCCAGGCGCTTGGTCAGATAGGCGACGTGACCGGCCCAAAACCTGTCGAACATGATGAACGCCTGCCGTGTGGTCAGCGACTGGGCACCGACGGTAATCGCGTCGCCCGTCTTGCTGACGTGCGCGACGTTGTCATGCCAACTGGCGGCATAGCCAAGCAGGCCCTCGTGATGGCCGCCCGAAAAGCTCATGCCGAAGTCCGCGATCCGCGTGCGATCGCAGGTGAAGGCGTTGACGATCATGTCGGCCATGCACTGCGCCTGCTTGGTGGTAATGGCCGCATCGCGGGCGTTGCCGGCGACGCCCGTGGTGATCACCTTTTCGCAGGCACCACCGCTCGGGATGATGACGCCGCCGCCTGTTGATCCACCGGTCGCACCCGATGAGCCGCCCGCTCCGGAAGCACCTGTGCCGGCCCTGCCACCAGCGCCACCCGGAGATCCCCCCGCGCCTGTGGTAACCGCGGGTAGCCGCCGCTCAAGTTCAAGAAGCGACTCGACATGCAATTCCAACTTCTGCCGCTCGTTTTGACCTAGATACTGCTGCATGCGCTTGAGCTGGGCGGTGTTGACTTGCAATGACCTCCGTCTCAGCTGGGCCATGACCTGGGGGTCCGGAGCAGCGAGCGTGGGTGGGCCCATGGCGGTGAACGTGACCCCGCTGAAAATCGTCGAGAAGGCACGGCTGGCCGTTTCCTCATGGGGCATCGGCAACCCAGGTCCCGAATACGAGGTCACGTGGCGTTTGTCCGAGCCACCGCCGCCCCCAGCCGAAACGTGAATACTGCCAAGAGGGGTACCGCCCCGAATATCCGAGTTCTTGAGGAGAATCTGATCGATCGACGGACCGTTCGCGTAGCGCTGGGTATCGTTGAAGAAGCGCTCACCGGTAAACAGCTGGGCCATGCCGGCCTCGTGATGATTGTCGACGGTCCATGCATGGTCGAGTTGCTGGACGAACAGCATGTTGGATTCCAGCCCCTGGAAATCGGCCAATGGCTCGTTCAGGGTGAAGGTCGATCCACTACCGGTCGGCCACCATTCGGGAGGATGCGAATCGGGCGTGAAACACAGGATCAAGCGCCTCGGGTTGACACTTTGAGCCTCGAGGCGACGCATCCGTAGCAGCGGTGCCAGGAACACGGATCCCGTGGCCGTGGCAAGAACATCGCGCCGAGACAGGAAATGGTTGCGCTTCAGCATGGGTTTTCCTCGGTGGATGCTCGCGACGATTCGACTAGTTTCTGATCCGCTCGACTGTGCTGGGTGAACTCATCACCGCCGCGACCAGATCCTTCAGGGTTCCTCCCCCGGCAATGGCCTGGTATCCCGCCATCACGGGCGGCAATCCGCGCGGAACCTCGCCCCCATGCCCGAAGTAGTAGCGGAAGGTCTGGATGGCCGCGCATTCGCGGACCCACGCGCTCTCGGCCAGGGCTTGGGCCAGGTCGGTGTGGTTGGCAAGCGGACGATTCACATCGGTGTTGATCAACCTGCCGGCGGTGTTGACCGCGACCGGGACGGTCTGGTTTCGGAACAGTTCGTTGGTCCGGAAGCGCCCTGCACCGTCAAAGTCCTCGAACGTGAACCCAATCTGATCCAGCGCGTTGTGGCAGCCTACGCACAGCGCATTTTTCTGGTGCAGTTCGTAAAGCTCACGCGTACTGCGCGGCATGGCCGTAGCCTCGACGTCGGTCAGGTTTGGAATGTCGGACGGCACGGTCATGTGCTGGCACAACAGTCGTTCCCGAATGAAGTTGCCGCGCAACGTGGGCGAGCTCTGATCGGCGTGGGCCGCCACCGACAGAAAGCCGCCCAGGGCCAACCACCCGGTCCGCGTGCCGGCCCCGGCCCCCGGCGCCGTGTAGAACGCACCAAGCGGCCCCGCCGCGGCGGGCACGGGAGCCGTGAGGAGGCGGCTGATACTGCCGCCCATACCGCCGTTGACGGAAAGGAAGGTCATTGCTTCCTCGATCATCGGCGCGCGGACCCCGTCGAAACCTGGGTACAAAGCCGGAAACTTGAACATGTCATCGTTGAAATGATTCAGCGTCAGCCACTGGAACAAAAACGTCTGCAGGGGCTTCTGCGCCTCGGGAGTCGCCAGCAATTCGTCGACGCGCGCTTTCAGCGAGGTGAGGTTGGCAAGCTCGCCTCGATCAGCGGCGGCCAGCAGTGCGGCGTTCGGCGGCTGTTCCAACAAGCTGTACGACAGCAGCGACGCCACCTCGTGATTCGTGACGCGGAAACTGGGATTCGCCATATCCGCGACCGCCCCGAGTTCGGTCCGGTAGAGGAAGAACGGCGAGGTCAGAACCTCCTGGACGACGGCGCGGAAGGGCAACGACGGGTCGCCGAGCGACATGGCCGCGTCGAACGTCGCGCCGGATTCCGCGATCTCCTCGGCGCTGGGTGGACGCCGATAGGCCCGTCCAAGCACGGTGCGCACGAAAGCCGCCTTGCACGATGGTCCAAGCAGCGCGCAAGGTGCCGCGAGGGATGCCAACTGAGCGTCGGTGAGTGATGTCGCTACCTGCTCGGCGGTGTCGTAGTAGCTTGACGCCAATTGGACGCGAACAAAATTCACGTTCGAGAAATTGGCGAACAAACCACCGTCGGTTTCGGCTTCGAAGTTCACCGTGTCGACGTCGATCCCCAGAAGGTTCTTGACGGTGTTTCTGTATTCGACGTGCGTCAGACGCCAGGCGCGCGCGGGGACGCCCGCCTGCGCCGGCTGCGGCGCCGCATACGGCAGGTTGCCTTGCGCGTCCGCCGTGGGTACCGGCTGGGTCCCCGTTCCTCCAGCACCGACAGCGTTGGGATTGGTTACGCCGGCTGTGCAGCCAGGCGCCAGGAAGAAAACCACCAACCAACCGGTCGTGACAGCGTCAGCCGTGAGGCACCCAAAAGACCGCATAAAACCTCCCACTTCTGCCCTTCCAATTTCTGGCAGGGAATTCTCGTGCATTTCAAAGTACCGTGGGCGACGGTGATTGGGCCTTTCCTTGTCTGCGCACACCAAGGGGCATTCGCGAGAACAGACGGCGGGACAACCACGGAGATTCGCGCATCAATGGTTAGGACCACGCCCGAAGAGGGAGGCTAGCCTGTGAATCTGCCGGGGAACCGAACGTCGGCGATGTGGGCTTTCCGCGACCTTGGACCGGAGGTAACCATGGTCTTCCGCTATACTGTTCCAGAGCAGGATCACAGACCCCGAAGGGCCACATCTCGTCGACCATCGGTTCTAGGTTCCGTTCAACCCATGGCCATCGCTAACGCTGACGAGGTTCTTGCAACCGCCGCGCGCGTCAGTTTCGCCGCAGGCGAACACGGGAATTTTCGCGGCATCGATCCCCTGCTGGCGAAGTTCGGTCCAGACCCACGACCCCAGCCGCGGGCCTGGGGCCTGGCCTTGCGGGCGATTCGCTGGTCGTTTGATCCCGCCGCCGCGACGGTACCCAACGTCAGCGAGGCGCGTGGCTTTGCCAAGGAGTCCGAGGCTGTCAGGCAGGTTGCCGCCCTCGCCTGCTCCGTCATGGAACGGGTCTGTATTCGAACCCTGGATCCCACACGCCTGGCAACCTGGATAGACGTTCACGCGGCGTTGAACGGTCCGCCCGCATCCCCCGGAGCTTCCGAAAACGACCAAAATGCCCGTGACGTGGGGCTGTGGTCGGCGCGCCTGTGGCAGCGGTTGCTTGCCGGAGACATCGCAGGCGCCGACGTCTCGGCGAAGTCGCTTTTTGACGAGGCGTCCAGACAACGAGCAGCCCCCCAGGTCATAGAAAGCACTGTCCTGCGCGCGCTGTTGGCTTTGTCAGCTGGTTCGATCGACGAGGCCGTCGATTTCGCGCGCCGCGCATCGCGTATGGCGCAGTCCGAGGCGCTTCCGCAATTGGAGTATCTGGCGAACGTCACGCTGGCCCGCGTGCGGCGCTACAGTGGTCGGCCGCATCTGGCGCTTCACATTCTTGCGGCCTTGTCGCGCGTGGCACCGCCCGCCTGGTCCGGATGGATTGGTTGGGAGATGCTGCTAGGAGGCGGCGAGGGCAAACGGAACGATCAAAGTACGGATGGGCCTGGCGCCTTTTTGTTCGATGCACCCGCCATGGTCGCCGAGCGCAACCTGGCGGCTTTGATCGCCGCCACCCGTGGCGGGGATCGGACCGTGTTTGTCGCGACCGCCATGGCGTTGGAGAAATCCACCGCGATCTGGCCCGATCTGGGACGCGAGGTTCAGGCACTGCTGGCGGCCCTGGATCCCATGCGCGAGGCGATTCCCGATTTCGCCCGCCCGTGGAGCCGGGGCGAAACCGCGACGATCCCGTGCGGGCTGCATGGGGTCGGAATACCGCAAGGAACGGGCTCGGAGACGGAAGGGGCGACCGCGTTCGTCGTCGCAAAACCCGGCGCGCCGGGACGGCGGTTCCTACGTCCGGGTCTGGCCTTTGTACCGTCGGCGCGACTGCTGGCGCGGGAATCCGCAAAGACCGCGGCCGGTGGGGTGCGAACCGAAACGGGGATCGCGGCGCTGGCGCTGGCTGGCGATGCGGGAACCCCACGCGAACATTTTTTCCGCAGCGTCTATGGTTTCCCGTTCGTGGCCCACCGACACCAGGCGGTGTTGGACGTGTTGTGCCACCGGATGCGGACCCTGCTGGGCGACGCGGGGGAGGTCAGGCGCGAATCGGTGGAGCGCGAACCGTCGGAGCGCGAATCGCCGGACGGCGCGGCCACGGGACCGGCAGCGTCCGGACCATCGTTGTCGCTGGTGCTGCGCGAACCGGTCGTCGTGCCCGACATGCGCTGTGCGTTGCCGACCGCCGATCGGGTCCTGCGCGCTCTGGCGACGCTGGGGGCGACCAGCGCCAGCAGCGCGGCCGACGCGCTACGAATGCCCCTGCGGACGGTTCAGGCGGTCCTGCAACAACTGGTCGCCGAGGGCGCCTGCACAATCGAACGCGACGGCCGCCGCGTGGCCTACAAGATCGAAGACACGACGTTCACCGAAGTCACGGCGGCGTAGCGTCTGTGCGAGAACAAGGCTACTGCCCGCCCGGGATGGACGGGGGCGGCATGTTGCCGCCTTGCTGCGCGGCCGCCGGGTTCATGATGACCATCTGCTGACCTTTCGTGTCCCCGCCCTCCCGGCCAGCCAGGCTGCGGCGGTACGCGCCGGCCACAGCGGTCGCCTCTTGCGAGTCCAGGCCTTGGGTGGCATCGCCGCGCTTCCCCTTGGGCTGGGGATTGGGATTCGCCATTTGTCGGCCGAACGCCTCCGAATTCGCCCGTCCGTGGGATTTCGTCAGGTACGTGCGATCAGCACAGCCGGCCCAGGCGAACAGCAGAAAGAGTCCCCAGAACAGGCCCCCGGCCGGAGCCGTGCGACCGCGCGCGGTGGTCACGTCGAAAGGCGTTGGTTGTCTCATGCGGGACCTCGATGTCGACGTCATTTGTTCCTTGGTCTTCCTGGTCATTGCGGCGCCTCCTGCCCCGTCGACTCCGGCGCTGCAATGGTTGGCGGGGTAGAATCGGACGGTGTTTCGCCGGCCGTCGCGACGACGGGCACCGGCCGGCCCGTCACCTCGGCCGCGTGGGCGAGATTGAGACGCGCGCGTTGTGACTTCGGATCCAGGCGAGTCGCCTCGGCGTAAAGTTCGTAGGCATTCGTCATGTCGCCGCGGCGTTCGTACGCGAACCCCAGGTTGACCTTGGCCTCGGCCGCCGTTCCGCCCATCTGGAACTCCCGCGCGGCACGATGCAGATCGCCGCGGGCCGCGTAGGCGAATCCAAGATTGGTGCGCGTGCGCCGAACCGTCGGACCGAGGCGCGCCGCCTGCTCGTAAAATGAAATGGCTTCCTTGACCTTGCCGTGCAGGAACAACGAGAAGCCAAGGTTGTTCAGATACGCCAGATTCCGCGGTTCGATCTTCACCGCCTGGCGGTGCTGTTCTTCGGCGTCAACGGGTCTTCGCTGCATGTCGTACAAAATTCCGAGACCCGCCCGCGCCGCGGCCAGCGTCGGGACCAAGCGAACGGCCTCGTGCAGATCGGCACCAGCCTCGGTCAGCAGGCCACGCTCCCGGTAGATCGTTGCCCGCAAGACCAGCACGCGGGCGTCATCCGGTTGTTCGCGATGAAGCTGGTCAACATAGGCGAACGCAGGTTGCCAGTCGCCGCGCGCGACCAATTCGTGGGCGATCTGTCGGCGGGTTTCGAACGTGTCCTGCCCGGGCACCTTCTGGCGATGCGCGCAGCCCGCGACCAGACCCACGTTCAAAGCGACTGCCAAGGCAATCTTGCCAATGGTCCCGATTCCGGCTTGTTTCTTCACGACGGCGCTCCTTGCCCGGTCAAACGTGGCCTGTCCGGTTGATTTCGTGTTTGGCTTCATCGTTGTTTGCATCATTTCTTGCAATTTTTTGCACCATCGTCCCGTCATTCGCCCGCGAAGTTCTTCACGATCATCGCCACCGCCGGTCCCATGACGATCGCGATCAAAGACGGCAAAATGCACAAGATCAGTGGAATGGTCATCTTCACCGAGACCATCGCCGCCTTTTCCTCGGCCCGCTGCGAACGCCGGATACGCATGCTCTCACTGTGGGAGCGCAACGCGCGGGCGATGCTGGTTCCGAACATATCGGTTTGGATCAACATCGCCGACAGGGCCCGTAAATCCTCGACGCCGGTTCGGTCCGCGAGACGCCGAAACCCGTCCGCGCGGGGGACACCCGCCTGAATCTCCAGGAAGGTGTGGTTCAACTCCCCCGCCAGCAGCGGGGCCGCCAGGACCATTTCCTCCGAGACGCGGGCAATCGCGGCATCCATGCCCAACCCCGCCTCGACGCAGGTCACCAGCAGATCCATGGCGTCGGGCAACGATCGCTCGACGGCGTTCTGGCGTTCCTTGACGCGGCCGCGCAACCACAGGTTCGGCACGAAAAAAGTTAGCGCCGCCACCAGCAAGGCGATCCCGGCGTCGGTCGGAAACGTAATCGGATCCAGCACGCGCGAATTCACGAAGAGGAACGTCATGGTCACGATCGGGGTCGCCGCCAACTTCACACCCAGAAAGATCTCGATGGCGTGTTCGCCGCGATACCCCCCGCGTATCAACGTGGTGCGCAGGCGGGCCAGTTCCTCGCTTTTGCCGGGACGGGCCAACCACGCCAAGGGCCGCAGGACGCGGGCCACCACCGGAACGTAGGATTCCGCCGGGGCGTCATCGATCAGCGCCCCCGTGTTTCCGACCCCTGACACAGTGACGGTGCGCTCGATCCGCTCGACCACCTCGTCGTCGCGCCTGCCCAGCACTGCACGCAGTCCGGCGGCCGCGGCGATCACGAACAGCATGCCGCCACCCGCGGCCAAAAGCAGTTCCCAGCGCACGCCGCCCAGGACTCCAAGGGGATTCATCAGGCCTCCACCTTCGTCATGCGCTGCATCCACAAAAGACCGATGATCCACGTGACGATGGCGTACCCCAGCGCCGCCCGTCCGATCCGGTCATCCACCAGAAGGCGCGCGTATTCGGGATTCGTGAACGAAATGAAGATACCGGTGCAGATCGGTAGCGCCGCCAGGATGTAGCAAGACATCCGTCCTTCAGCGGTCAACGTCCGCAACTTCCCGTAAAACCGGTAGCGTGCCCGGATGGTCTCGGCGATTTTCTCGATGATTTCGACCAGATTGCCGCCGGTCTCTTTCTGGACGATGACGGACACCGCGAAGATTTTCAGATCGCGGTTGTTGGGAGCCCGTTTCGTCATCTGGGCGACGGCGCGTTCGAACGGCATTCCCAGGTTCTGTTCCTCGAATGCGCGCGCGAATTCGGTATTGATGGGTTCGGGCATCTCGGCCGACACCAGCTTGAATGAACTGGACAGGGCGTGCCCCGCCCGCAATGAACGGGCCATCATGTCAAGCGCGTCCGGTAGCTGTTCGGACAGCTTGTTGCTCCGCCGCCGGCGCATGAACACCACATAACCGAACGGCAGAAACGCCCCGATAGGGGCCAAGACCAGGGACATCATGATCCCGACTTCCGAGAGGAGGCCGAGCAGAAATCCAACCAGGACCCCAACCCCGGAAATGGTCAGGAGGCTGGCCACGGTCATACGCACCTCCGCTTGCTCCAACAAGGCCTCGGCGCGCGAGGCGAGCGGGAACATGCGCAGGACCGCATCGACGGATGCGTTTTGCGACAGGTTGCCCTGGCGCAGCAGCGACATCGAACCAGGCTCGGCTGAGCCCAGCGACTGCAGCCGCCGGCGAAGCTCGTCGTTTGTGCGCTCGCGGAAGTAGCGGAACGTGTAGAACAGCCCCTCCAGCAGCGCGAAGCCGGCGACCGCGACCACTCCGATCAGAATCGTCCGCATGGAAGGTCCTACGCCGCCAAGATCGCCTGGACAATTTCCGCCGGACTGATTCCGGCGCGTTCGATCTTCTCCATCGCCTTGGCCCGCAACCCGGTCGCGCGGTATTCGCCCAGGATTTTCCCTTCTTTGTCGACGCCGCGTTGATCGAATTTGAAAATTTCCTGGACCGTTATCACGGTGCCCTCCATCCCGGTAATCTCGGACACGCTGGAGATGCGTCGTTTCCCGTCGGTTCCACGGGTCAACTGCACGATGATGTTGATGGCGCGTGCGATCGTTTGCTTCGTCAGCGCCTCGGACAAGCTGACGGTGCCCATGCCGACCATCGATTCGACCCGCGCCAGGGAGTCGCGGGGAGTATTGGCGTGCACGGTGGTCATCGATCCCTCGTGACCGGTGTTCATCGCCTGCAACATGTCCAGCACCTCACCGCCGCGGCACTCGCCGATCACGATGCGATCGGGTCGCATACGCAGCGCGTTCTTGACCAGATCCCGCGGCAGCACCTCGCCACGGCCCTCGATATTCGGGGGGCGTGTTTCCAGCCGCACCACGTGCCGTTGTTGCATCTGCAATTCGGCGGCGTCCTCTATGGTCACGATGCGCTCGCCATCGGGGATGAACGACGACATGGCGTTCAGCATCGTTGTCTTGCCGGTGCCGGTCCCGCCGCTGATCAGGATGTTCAACCTGGCTTGCACGCAAGCGCCCAGGAATCCGACCATCTCGGGCGTGATGCTGCCGATGCGCAACATGTCCTTGAACCGCAACGGTTTGCCGCCGAAACGCCTGATTGAAAGGATCGGGCCGTCGATGGCCAGGGGTGGAATGATCGCGTTGACGCGCGATCCGTCGGCCAGACGCGCGTCCGCCATGGGAGACGATTCGTCGACGCGCCGGCCGATCCGGGCGACGATGCGGTTGATGATCTGGGTCAGGTGCTCGTTGTCGCGAAAACGGACCGCGGTCAGTTCCAGTTTTCCGAAACGTTCTATGTAGACGGTGGAATAGGTGTTGACCAGGATGTCCGAGATGGACTGATCGCGAAGCAACGGCTCCAGCGGTCCCAATCCCGTCACCTCGTCGAGAAGCTCCTCGACCATCAACTCCCGCTCGTTGCGATTCAGTGGCAGCTCGGTTCCCACCAAGACGGTCCCGAGGATCAACCGCAGTTCGTCGCGAAGTTGCTCGCGCGTCAGCTGATCGATCGTGCGCAGGTCCAGCTTGTCGATCAGGCGCTGGTGCATCTCGCCTTTCAGCTCCTGAAATATCTCGATGCTTACCGCCGTGCTGGGACCCGTGGCCACGCCGTTCGCGGCGGCGGCAACCCCGGCCTGCTGCACGCGCAGAAGGCGATCACGTAGTCCCATCGGCAACCCTCCTCGACAGAAGTCCGCGCAAGAATCCCTTGGGGCGTTCCTTTTCGGACGGGACATCGCCGTTGAGGACGGGAGCCAGATCCGCGATGTCCTGGGTCAACTTGGCACGCGGTGCTGCCTCGACCAGCAGGACGCCGCGGTTGATGGCGTCGATGATCGACACGAAGTCGTTCGAGATCGTGTGCGCAACCGACACCTTCAGGGTATCGGCGATAACTTCCAGGGTTATCTTGGACGCCTTCTGGTACCGGTTCAGGATCAACTTGACCTTCTGTTGGTCGTACCCGAGACGCCCGAACAGCTCCAGGCAGCGCTGCGCGTTGCGCACCGCCGGCACGTCTTGGGTCAACACCATCAGCAGGACCTGACTGGCGTCCAGGGCGGCCAGCGCCATCTCGTCGAACCCGCGCACACCGTCGACGATGACGCGATCGTAGTGCTGCCGGAGCACCCCCAACAGCTTGCCGATGTCCGCGGGGGCGATGTGTTCGGAGTCCTCCATCTTTCCGCTGTGCGCCAACACCGCAACGCCCGAGCTGTGTTTCGTGATCGAGGTGTCCAGCAGATCCCGATCCAGCCGCGCGAGATTCGACAGCACGTCTCCAATCGAATAGCTGCCCGCGATGTCCATGAACGACACCACGTCGCCCAGGTGCAGATCCAGGTCGACCAGGCAAACCCGCAATCCCTTGCGCTGTAGCGCACCGGCCAGATTGGTCGCCAACATCGTGGCGCCGACACCGCCTTTGGCTGGGAAGACGGTGATCACCGAGCCGTCGGGATGGGCCTCCAGATCGACCGCCTGCGCGCGGACAGCCATCTGAATCTCGTCGATGTCGGAATCAACCACGAATTCCCGGGCACCCGAACGCATCGCGCGCAGGATCAGATCGGAATCCTTGGATTGACTGACCACGATCACGATGCCGCCGGCCGCCGTGACGTTGTAGATGTACCCGAAGTTGTGCGGGGTCTGCGCCGAGACGGCCACCAGCACCACGCCAGGTTTTACGCGTCGAAACTCGTCGGCCACCTGTTCGGGTCGAACCGGCGACGCGACGACCTGTGCCATGTTCTGCAGGGCGGCGCGCAGATTTGCCTCGACCGCTTGGTCAGCGCCCACGATCAGGACTGTCGTTTTCTGCATGACGTTTACTCCGCTTTCAGCGAATGAACCCCAGCTCGCCGGCGGGCCCCCGCCGGCCGCCCGCGACTGCGCCAGGCCCCACGGTCGCCTTTTCGTCCTGACGGGCGCGTGTCGATCCAGGGGCGTCGTGCCCGAAACTGCCCATCAGGAAGAGGTCAAAGTCGTTGGGATCGTTCTGCTCGTCCTCGGTCGGTAGACGGGGAACGTCATGGGGCGCCATCGGGCGCGCCAGGTGCGCGGTCACCACCACCAGCAGCTCGGATTCGTCGCGGCTGTATGAAATCGAACGAAACAGCGCCCCCAAAATCGGCAAGTCGCCGAGGAGCGGAATCTTGTCGATCTGGGACCGCATCCGGCTGGACATCAACCCCGCGATCGCGAAGCTCTGTCCATCGCTCAACCGAACCGTGGTCTCACTTTGGCGCGAGGACAGCCCCGGAATCGAAAATCCACCCACGGTCACCGTTCGACTGGCGTCGATGTCGCTGACCTCGGTCATCATCTTCAGATTCAGCAGACCGTCGCTGATCACGGTCGGCGTGAACGCCAGGATGATTCCGAACTTCTTCCACTGGACACTGACCGCGCCCAGCCCCGTTGACGTCGGAATGGGAAATTCGCCCCCGGCCAGGAAACGCGCCTCTTGGCCGGACATCGCCACCAGGGTCGGCTCGGCCAACAATTTGGCCATGCCCGTCGATTCCAGCAGGCTGAGCATCGAGCTGAACGGAAAATTCGGCAGGCCCGAAAAAAAGATTGAGAAGCCGCCCCCGGGCGAACGTGGATACACGTCGGGGCGCGCGGACGTGCCGGTTCCGGGGATCTTGAGAAAGCCTCCCGGATCGGTGCCGGAATTGGCCATGCCACCCACGAAACGACCAGCCGCGTCCTTGGTGAAGAAGTTGAAGCCGATCTCGCGCAACCCGCGGCGCGACACCTCGGCGAACTTCACCTCCAGTTGCACTTGCTGGTTGCCGGTCACGCGAATCAGGTTGGCGATCTTCTCGGCGTGCAGTTTGGCGACCTCGGCCGCCCGCTCGGGGACCCGCACGTCGGACACCTCGCCCGATAGGACGATCAGATCACCACCCGCGGGCGTTGCGGTAATTTTCTCACCGGGAAACAGCTCGGCGAACTGAAGACGAAGCGCGGCCAGATTCCGGGAGACGACCAGCGACATCACCAGTGGTTCGTCTTTTCGGTTCCACAGGGTCAGATCGGTCGTCCCCACCCCACGCGCGGTCAACAGCAACTGCGTCTGGGTGATGACCTTCAGGTCGGCGACCTTGGGGTCGGCCACGGACACGCGCGTGATGGTTTCGGACAGCACCAGCAGGCGGTTTTGGCCCATTTCCAGGGCGAATTTCTGATGGGCGCCGACCTCCCGTTCGATGCGGATTTCGGGTGTCGCGCCAGGCAACAAGGTCGCGTCGGGGGTGGGCTCGCCGGCCGAAGCGTGGGCGCCCACGAGCAGCGCCATGGCGCACGCTCCGCACAAGGTGGATACGGTGCTTTGTCTCATGCCCATCACTTTTTTGGCGCCTTGGCGGCGAAGTTGCGCTCCTCGAATCTGTCTCCGCGCAAGATTTCCACGGTGTCTTTTTCCTTCTTGGCAGTGGCTCCATCGCCTGATGGCGCGCGGGGTACGCCTGCCAGCAAGGCCTTCATGGCCCTGCGCGCGGCGGCTCCTCCTCGCGAACGAGGCGCGACCCCATCACCGGCGGTCGTCGGTTCGACAGGTGGTGCCTGCACGGCATGACGTACGCCGGCCTCGAAAAGCAGGCTGGACGGATTGCTACCCGTCGTGGCCACGGTCGCGCTGTCGGTCCAACTGCGCAGGGTCAGCACCAACCGACCCTCGTTTGCCGCCAACGCCAGCTTCTCCGCCTGTTCCGGATTGACCAGCAACGTGGCGACGGTAACGGGCGTGGCCTGGCGCCTTGCCTGATCGGCGATCTCAATCTCCTTACCAACGGCCAACACCTTCACGTTCTGCAGAATGACCTTGGAAGTCGCCTCGGCGTCGGCTGGTTTCGGGGGACGGAGGATCACGATGACGTCGACGCGATCGTCGGGATGGATGAATCCGGCCACACCGACGACGTCGTCCACGCGCACTGCCATCGCGCGCATGTTGGCTGGAATCAGGGCCGCCAATCCGTTACCTGCATCCTTCGCCGCCAGTTGCGCGGGCCGGATCGGCTCGCCGGCAACCACGTGCGAGATCAACACCCGATCGGCGACTTCCTTGGGATCGCGGATAGCCCCGGGGGGCAACGCGCTCAGCGGCCAATCCACCAGCTTCAGTTGTTCGACCTTCAGGCGCGTCGCCATCGGCAGGTCGACCGCCGCCACGACGATCTTCGCAACCGGGGCCGCGACCGTCACGGTCTGTCCGTCCAGATAACGCGCCACCAGTATGGCCGCGCCCAGGCCCGCGACCGCGGCAACCCCCCAGAAAAGGACGGCACGGGAACCCGATTTCCGGGAACCCACGGAAGCGGCGCGCAACCGCGCCGTTCCACTCATCGTGTCGTTCGCCATCGTGCTCCTTGCTGGTTCCGTTCTTGTCGCATCGTCACCACTGGCCAGGCGGCAGCGCCGGTAACGGTGCCAACCCCTTGACTCACCTCGGCAGCTTCAGCCGAGTTCCTGAGTCGCCACCGTTACTATCGGCTGTGGATCGCGCCGCTTGCGATCAGAAGCCGCGCGGCCAAACGAATATGGCTGTCACGCGCAACCAGACGAACACGGCGCCCGCCGCGATGGCCACGCCGTAAGGAACCGAAACGCGACCCTGGGTCTGCCGCACGGAGCTGACGTCGGGCATCGTCTGATAAAGTGCCGCCAGCGTCAGGTTCTGGCGAATCTCGCGGCGCACGGCGCTGCGCGATGCCAGCAAACAAACCGTGGCCGTCACGCCCCCCGCCATCGCGGCCGCCAGCCAATAGACGGGCAGCAACCGCGGTCCCACCCAAATGGCGACGGCGCCCGCCAGTTTGACGTCGCCGCCACCGATTCCCCCACGCGTCCAAAACACAAACAGCAACGCAATCGTGCCGACCCCGGCGCCCAGGGCCGCCAGAGCGTCCAGCGCTCCGGCATCCCAAAACTGCGCGCCAAGGCCGGCCACGGCGATTGCACCGCAAACCGAGTTCGGAATCCTGCGTACCCGCACATCCCAGACGACCGCGATCAACAGACACACGGCCAGCGGAACCAGATGGACAGCCGGGAAGTTGTTCACCGGCTGTCCATTCGCGGGTTTACCGCCCTACCCCCGTCGCCCCTGCCTAAGGCATCGAGACGGCGACGTTGTTGAACGAGTTCTTGACCTTGTTGCCAAGGACGAACACCACAACAATGATCAATCCGGCGATAGCGGCGACAATCAGGCCGTACTCGACCGCCGTGGCGCCTTGCTCGTCTTTCCATAGTCTCTTCAGATTCCGCAACATGTTCGCTCCTTCTCGATTTGGGTTCTGGTTCGGGGTATCGGGGGACTGTCTGGCCCTTTAGGGGGGCTGAATCAGCCTTGAATTGATCCATCGGAGGGAGGCGTCCGGGACTGAAGTCACTTCAAGGAATCTTGGCCGCGACATTGTTGAACGAGTTCTTGACCCGGTTTCCCAGGAAGAACACCGTGACGATGATCAGACCCGCAATCGCGGTCACAATCAGACCGTACTCGACCGCCGTCGCCCCATCTTCGTCCCTCGCCAGCTTCTTCAGGGTGCTCAGCATCCTTGCTCCTTCCCGTTCCGGGTTCGACTCTGGATTCCGCGTGGACCACCCCGCATTGCAGCGCGACCCATTCAGGTCTCAGGAAACGCATCGGACGGCGGGGTGGGTCTCTGAAGGGCACGCGGTCCGAAATGTTCGCAACCTGCTCTTCGACCAATCTCCCAGGCAATCTCCCACCATGGTTGGGGGCCAAGCGTGATCGGTCAAGATTCGTGACACTTCTGCCGTTTCGACAACCAACGTCGAATGATCGCAAACAATGCAGACGATCCGAGCAAAGAGTTGTCGCGGCGGCGACTGTTCCGCGCGTGGGCCGCAGCCGTGGCGGCCATGGGCGCGGTCGCCCTGGCGGGCTGCGGAGGGCCAAACGGACAATTCTATGTCGTTCACAATCAGGTTCCCGGCGCCGGGTGCGTGATCCCCGCGGACAAAGGGGGCGTGTACCAAGGTGAAGGCGTTCTGGACATCCGCGTCCCCTCCTTCGGCTCGGATGGCGCGTACGTCCTGTTCCCATTGCTGCAAAACGATCTGCCCGTCGAGGGACAAGGCGGGGTCGAACCGAACCGCATAGCGCTTGCCGGCTTCGAGGTCGACGTTCGCTTCGTGGGTGGATCAGCCGCAGCCTCCGATTTCTTTGCTGGATTGCTCGCGGATCCGTCAACCGAGGCCCTGATGCGGTACCAATCGCCCTGGTCCGGCAGCATCGATCCGGGCGGTGGCGTGACAGCGGCCGCGACCAGCGCGTTTCCAGTTGAAACGGCCCGCCGCCTGCGCGATGGCGACATCCTGGCCGACGGAACCCAGGCGCGCATCGAGGCGAAGGTGCGCGCGTTCGGCAACAAGCTGGGCGGCCGGATCACCTCCGACGTCTTCACCTACCCGATTCGCATCTGCGACGGTTGCCTGATCAACAGCGTCACCACCTGCCCTGCGAAGGGCCCCGTGTTGCAGGGCGGCGTCTGCAATCCCGGCCAGGACGCGCTTGTCGATTGCTGCACTCTGGGTGCCGATCTGATCTGCCCGGCCACGGGCGCCCCATGAATCCAGGAGATCGACCGCGCAATCTCGGTTGGAACCGAATACCGGGTGCGTGTGCTTTTTTGTTTCTGTCGTCAGTGGGTCTCGGCCCGGTTTCGTGCGGAGCCGAGGAGGCTTCTCGCCCGTACGTGCCCGCATCGACAATGGGACGCGGAGGCCAGAACGGCTTCGGATTCGACGCGGGGGTTTCGGGTACGGCGCCGACCATCGAGATTCAGTCACCCACCGTGGGCACGATTCTGTCCGGAACGTCCGCGCCCGATGTGCGCGCGCGCATCATCAGCATCGACGGTTTTCTGGAACCAGGTTCACTGCGATTCCTGCTGACCAGGGATTCGCATCCGATGGATGCCGGCTCGACCAGCGACGGCGCCCTGTCCGGACCGGTGCTCAATTCGGAATACAACGGACGCTTGAATCTTATCGGTCTGCCAAGCGGCGCCTACACCTTGACCCTGACCGCGGCGACCACCACGGGAGCCAGGACCACGGCAACGGTCGGTGTCTATGTCGACGCCGGCCCGGTCATCACCATCGTCGCCCCGGCGGCCGGCAGCCATCAGAAGGGCAGCCTGGTGGTCAGCGTCGTCGTCGACTCGGCGCCGTTCGAACCAACGATGATGCCCCTGTCCGCCACGATCGCCGGCCGACCGGTCGACCTGAAGCCCACGGGAACCCCCAACAGTTACCAGGGCACCGTGGATTTTCGCGGCTACGACCCGCCGCTGTCGGGCGAACAATTGTTGACCGTCGCCACGAAGAACAACAACGGCACGCGCACGGTCGCCACCGCCCTGTTCGTCGTCGATGAGGACGGCCCAAAGATCGATTCCACGTCCCCGATGCCATCGGACGTGGTCGGCCGCGTGATCGACGTCCGCGCGCACATCACCGATCCCGCCGGCGTCGTCGATTCGTCGGTGATAGCGCTGATCGGCGATCAGACCACGCCGCAGTTCAAACTGAACCTGCTGCCGCGCGGCGGTGGCGTGTACAGCGCCCCGTTCGATACCGCGCAACTGACGCGTTGTGGTCTGCTGTCCGGCGGCCTGCCCCGCCCGGGCACCTACTGCATCGTCTACCCGACCGTGTCCTTTCGCGCGTCCGACGCTCTGGGCAATGAGAGCACGCTGTCCTATTCGTTCGGCATCGACAACCAACCGCCGCTGCTGGATTTGAACCCGCCCGAGATACGGATATCGCGGCGCACGTCCACGCTGGAGTGCTCGTGGGCGTTCGATCCCCTGGGTGATCACACCATCGCCGGGAACATGCCCGACGATTCATGCGCGGTCGGCCAGGTCTTTCAGCTGCGCGCGCGCGCCGAGGACGACGTCAACGGCGCCAAGTTTCTGCAGGTCGCGCCCCTGGCGATGATCGATGCCGCGCGGATCGACGTCTATGTCTTGAACGACACGGCGCAACCGCTGACCGTGGACAGCGACGGGGACGGCGTCTGCGACCTCATCAACCCGAAGTTGGTCCCGACCACCAGCCCACCCACCACATCGCGCGAGGTCCTGAAGATTCGCCTGGGCGCCGTCCCCCGGCAGGGCAAGGCGGACTTCACGCCTGATCCGTCGCTGGCGACTGAAACCCGCTGCGGGCCGGGCAGCGATCTGGAACTGCCGAAGTTGTTGTGCCGCGGCGAAGAGCCGACCATTGCCATCAGCTACGGACCCCGGTTGCCCGCAATCTGGAGCCTTGAGCCCATCGAGCCGGACGGGCTGCGCTGCTTCGGCAACCAGTTCGACGCGTTCGCCAACCACATCGGCGGCAGCACATCGCGCGGCGCCGGATCACCCCCGCCGGGCTGGGCGTGCATCGCCGTGCAGGCCACCGACAACGTCGGTAACACGGGCGTTTCGGCCCCGCTGCGCGTCTGGATCGACTACGACGGCGACCACGTCTGCCCCGCGCAGGGCAACGGCGCCAACACGCCGCCCCCCGATTGCACCGGCCGGTTCAATCAGCAAACCGGCGCCGTCGACGGTACGGCCTGCCAAAGCCGCCGCTACACGCAGTCGGCCGCCGGGCCTGAACTGTGCCACGACGGGAACTGCTACTAGCGATCCACCCGGTGACCTGGGCGCCCTCGTCACTGCTCACCGAGGACGGGCTTATGTCTTTCTCTGAGCGTCGCCCCAGACTCGCAACGATTCCGGCAGCACCTGAAAATCGGCGGAGTTCACCTGGATGCCTCCCCTCCAGATCAGTTCATCCATACCCACCACGTGAATGGAGCTGTCATAGCCCTGGAAGATTCGGCCATCTTGGAGGGGAGCGTAGAGCGCCCCGATCGCATTGTTGGTGACCCCGAGCCGAGAAAATTTGTCGTGCCGAACGAAGATGGCGTTGCACTCTGTTGCGACCGCCAATTCGTATCCTTTGGTCGCCCCCAGTGCCACCAGCGCCAGCAGGGAACATCCATGATTGACCTCGAAGCTCTTCTCCTGGATGAAGAGGACGTCGTTCGGCACCGTAGGATTGAACTCGATGACCACCACCTCGGGTCGATAGGCCGTCAGCGACTCGAAGATGTAGTAGTCATTTCCGTCGATGTCGATCGATAGCAGGCCCGGCTCCTCGGGGGCGCCGATCTCCTTGAGGATGTTGTCGAGGGTGTTCGGTCCTTCGAAATCGACCAGGCGGTTGAGGGTCGTCACGTGATCGTTGCCCTGGAAGGTCTTCACCAGTTCCTGATACTTGGTCGGTTCCGCCTCGATCATCAGACCGCGCCAGTCGGCGTTGGCCAGCAGGTTGTGACAGTTCGAGAAGTACTTTCCGTCCCAGGCCCCAAACTCGATGCAGAAGCGATGTTTGGGCTCGATGACCTTGACGATGTGGGCGATGATTCCATCCTCACCCAGTTGAGAGGTCACGTTGGCGCGGTACTCCAGCAGCGGCGAGTGAATCCGCGCTCTGGTGAGAATGCAACGTCCCGTCTTCATCAGGGAGTCTCGCTCATTGGTTCGCCGGGACGACCAGTTGGTGGAGGCGCGTTTGGATCATGGCGACGTCATCCGAGTGCCAGGCCAGCACACTCTCTGTCGGCAGCTACGTCACAAACTTGACTCCGCGGGGACGCCGTTCGGGAGCGAAGCCTCCGACGGCGGCGGTTTTCGACAGGCCGCAACGGTCTATTCGCTCCCAAACTGCGCTATCTTCCGCCGGCCCGGCACATGGACAGCCGGGGGGAGAGACACATGACGATATCGAAAGCACATGCCATCTGGACCGGAACCCTCAAAGAAGGCACGGGGTCGGTCAAGGGACTGAGCGGCCATTTCGAGGCACCGTACACGTTCGCGACGCGTTTCGAGGGCGCGGCCGGCGGCACCACACCCGAGGAACTGATCGGCGCGGCGCACGCTGGATGCTTCGCGATGTTCCTGGGTGCGCAACTGGCCAAGGAGGGCCATACCGCCAAGAGCATCAACGCCACGGCGACCGTGACCCTGGACGCGGGGCCCTTGGTCACCAAGATTGAGATCGAGGTCGTCGCCGACGTTCCCGGCATCGACGCGAAGCTGTTCGCCGAGAAGGTGGACTTTTCTTCGAAGAACTGCCCCATCTCAAAAGCGCTGGCGGCGGTTCCGTCGGTGGTCATCAACGCCAAACTGGCGACCTAGGCCGAATCGCTCGGTTGGCGGGGCGCGCGATTTCGCCGCGCCCTGCCCCGAACCGGCGTTGTCGGTGACGGCGGCGGCGCGGTATCCTGGAAAGCCATCATGTCGGCCGTGGTCGTCGAGCGGTTGCAGAAGCTGTTCGGCCGCGCGACCGCGGTTGCCGATCTGTCGTTGACCGTCGCCGCCGGCGAGATCTACGGCCTGCTGGGTCCGAATGGCGCCGGCAAAACGACGGCGCTGCGGGTCCTGGCGGGGCTGCTGACGCCGACCTCCGGTACGGCGCGGGTGACCGGCATCGACGTCGCGTCCGCGCCGCGCGACGCCCAACGACGGTTGGGTTTCATGACCGGGACCACCGGCCTTTATGGACGCCTGACCGGGCGGGAGGTGCTGACGTACTTCGGTCGTCTGCACCGCATGCCGCCCCAGCGCATCGCCGCCCGAATCGACGAACTGACGCGGGCACTGGATCTCGCTGGCATCGTCGACAAGCGTTGCGAGGCCCTGTCGTCCGGGCAGAAGCAACGTATTTCGATCGCGCGCGCGGTGCTGCACGATCCGCCGGTGCTGATTCTCGACGAGCCCACGATCGGCCTGGACGTACTGGCCAGTCGGTTTCTGCGCGACTACATTCGCGCCGAACGCGACCGCGGCAAGGCGGTCATATTCTCCACGCACTATCTGGCCGAAGCCGAATTGCTGTGTGACCGCATCGGCCTTTTGCATAACGGCCGGCTGCTGGCCGAAGGAACACCGCGCGATCTTCGCGCGCGCGCCGGTGATGCCAGCAGCCTGGAGGAAGCATTCCTTCGACTGGTCGAACAGTCGACCAACCCGCCCACGCAAGCGCGGGTACCGGCGTGAATTTCTCCGACGTGGCCGTGGTGGCGCGCAAGGAGCTGCGCGAGACCCTGCGCGATCGCCGCACGCTGGCGGTCATGGTTCTGTTCCCTTTGGTGGTCTATCCACTGGTATCGCTGCTGATGGCCCAGGTGATCGCCGGCAAGCAGGCGGCGGACGAAGCCCGCACGTCGCGCGTGGCGGTCGTCGCCGCCGGCGCGGGCGTCAGCGCAAGCGAGATCGCCGCCGTGCGCGCCCACCTGGCAGTCCCCGGTGGCAGGAACGAAACCAAGATCGACCTCACGGCCGACAACCCCCGCGTACCCGCCGCCGTCGCGGACATCGCCGCGGATCGCGTGGACGCACTGGTCGAGGTGAAAGCCCCGGCGCGCGCCGGTGTCCCGACACCACTGCGGATCCTGTACGACGAAACACGCGAGCCGTCCGTAACCGCGCATTCCCGCGTGGAAACCGCGCTGTCCGCCGTGCTTCCCCCCCGATGCGCGCGAAGCTACGCGGTCGCCTCGGCCAACGTCGCGCCCAAAACCAAGGTCGGCGGCTATGTCCTGTCGAAAATCCTCCCCTTGATCGTCGTGGTGATGACGATGCTGGGAGCGTTCTATCCGGCCATCGACATCACGGCCGGTGAGCGCGAGCGCGGAACGCTGGAGACGCTGCTGTCATCGCCGGTGCGGCGGTTCGATCTGATGGCCGGCAAGGTGCTGGCCGTGGCGTTCCTGGCCACGTTGACCGGAGTCCTGAATATCGCGTCCATGTCCTTGACCGTCGCCGAAGGCGCACGCCTGGCGGGCGGCGCGCAGGCGCTGAGCATCCCCTGGACACGCGCGGCCGCGACGCTGTTGACGGTGGTCCCGGCGGCCTTCCTGTTCGGCGCCGTGATGGTGGCGCTGGGCGCGATGGCGCGCGGCTTCAAGGAAGCGCAGACCCTGTTGACCCCGGTCTATCTGCTGTGTTTCACGCCGTCCCTGATCGCGACCGTCGCCGATTTTCGGCTGGCCGGCCTGACGCTGCTGGTCCCCGGCACGAACCTGACGCTGCTGGCGCGCGATCTCATGCTGGCCCAGGCCACCGTCCCAAACGCGATCATCGTGCTCGGGTCGACCCTGCTATACGGCGCGCTGGCGTTGTCCTTCGCGGCCCGCCTGTACGATTCCGAACGGCTGCTGGCCGCGACCGACGCCGACCTGATCGGCCTTTCAGCCTGGCTTCGGCATCTGATTGGCCTCGACCCAACCACGTCGACCGGAGAATCCGTCCCGACCGCCAACGACACGCCCGGTGCCGCAAACGCCATGGCTTCCGCGGATTCCGCCGGCTCCGTCACCACCGCCGGCCACGCCATCACGCTGTTCGGCGTGGCGTACGTCCTGTGGTTTTTCGTCTTCACGTGGCTACAGCGCTGGAGTCTGGTCCCCGGACTGTTGATCTCACAGTGGGGCGGCTTCTTCGGGCTGGTCTGGATCTATGCGCGTTCGGTGCGCCGGCCGCTGGGCGACGTCTTGGGGCTCCGGCGCCCTAGCCCGTGGGCCCTGGGCGGCGCGGTGCTGCTGGGCCTGTCCGGCTGGGTCATCCTGGGCGTGCTGGCAGACCGGCTGATGCCACCCCCACGCCAGTTGGTGGAAGAGATGC
Organism: Pseudomonadota bacterium; assembly: GCA_031407985.1. GTDB lineage: Bacteria > Myxococcota_A > Polyangia > Fen-1088 > Fen-1088 > FEN-1088. Next base: position 39,107 of record JANOJB010000059.1, read on the forward strand.
GCAAGCTGATTCGACCGCCCGGGGGCGACCGGCCGCTGGCCCTGTCGCTGCTGTTGCTGGCGATCACCCCGGCGATCTGCGAGGAGGCCCTGTTCCGGGGTCCCATCCTCAGGGGATTCCGCCAGCGTTTTTCCACGCCTGCGGCGTGCCTGCTGACGGGCGTGTTGTTTGGAGTCCTTCACGGCGACATCTGGCGCTTCATTCCGACGACCGTGCTGGGCGCTCTTCTGTCGTGGGTGGCGCTGACCAGTGGGTCGATTGTCCCGTCGTTCGTGATCCATTTCTTCAACAACGGCGCCCTGATCGTACTTGGCTACTACGAACTGGATCAGGCCGCGGAGAAAATGCCGGTCTGGATTGAACTGGCTTTGTTCGCGGTGGCGGTTGTGCTGTTCGTGGGCGGAATAGCAGCGGTTCGCCGGGGACGCGGGACGCGCGCATCCACTCAGCAAGGCGGGACTTGGTGAACTGGTATACGAATATTTCCTTGTTCGTATCAGGCGCGCTTGTTACAACACCTGCCCAGAGCCGCCATGCCGACCGCCGAAGAAAAACGAATCGTAAGCTTGCTCCGGAAATGCGACGTGCTGGCGAATCTGCCGGCGGAGACCGTGCAGCAGATGCTGCCTGGGGCGAAAATCGGCGGCTACCGCGCGCGCCAGGTCGTCTATCTGCCCGGTGACCGCGCCCAGGGCGTCTTCTTCGTGGCCCAGGGACGGGTCAAGATCTCGAAGGTCACGCGCGACGGCAAGGAACTGACGCTGGCCTACCGCACGGGGGGTGATTTTTTCGGTGAGCCCTGCCTTCTGGAGGGGGGACCGCGCGAAGAGATGGCGGAGGCCATGGAGGCGACGATTGCCGTTGAGGTCGATCGCGAAACTCTGGATCAGGTGCTGTCGTCGAGCGGCACCGCGGCCTATTGGTTCGCGCGGGCGCTGATCGTGCGTCGCAAGGATCTGGAATCGCGCGTCGAGCAGCTGATCTTCAAGGACGTCGGCTCCAAGCTTGCGGAGCTGTTGCTGGAGCTGGGGCTGCAACACGGGGTCGAGGAACCACGCGGCCTGGTCCTGGATCTCAAGATCACGCACCAGGAGATGGCCAATCTGATCGGATCGACCCGGGAAACGGTTTCGTTGACGCTGTCACAGTTCAAGCGCAAGGGCCTGATCCAAAGCGAGGGCCGCCGCATCATCGTCGTCGATCGCGAAGGCCTAAAAGCCCTGGCCTGACCTACCCCAGCGCCCGGACGACCGCGTCACCCGCCGCAGCGGTACCGACCGGGGTCACCCCGGCCGCCGCCGCGATGTCGCCCGGAAGCAGGCCGGCTGCGATGGCCGCATCCACCGCGCTCTCGACGGCCTGGGCTTCCAGGCTCAGCGCCAGCGAATGACGGAGCAACATCGCCACGCTCAGAATCGTCGCGTAGGGATTCGCGATACCCTTGCCCGCGATGTCGGGGGCCGATCCATGAATCGGTTCGTAAAGGCCCCGTGTCCCATCGCCGAGCGACGCCGAAGGCAACATCCCCATCGATCCGGCCAGCATCGACGCCTCGTCGGTCAGGATATCGCCGAACATGTTTTCGGTGACGATCACGTCGAAATCGGCCGGCCGGCGAATCAGGTGCATCGCGCACGCGTCGACCAGCATGTTGGACAGCGCCACATCCGGAAACTCGTCACGCATCACGCGTGCCGTGACTTCGCGCCACAAACGCGATGTCTCCAGCACGTTCGCCTTGTCGACCGAGGTCAGCTTCTTCTTGCGCCCGCGACAAAGGCGCGCGGCGACGCGAACGATGCGCTCGACCTCGGCGACGGTGTAGACACACAGATCCGACGCGCGATCGCCGTCGCGAACCTTTTCGCCGAAATAGATTCCGCCCGTTAGCTCGCGCACGACGATCATGTCGACGCCGGCCAGGACCTCGGGGCGCAAGGTCGACGCACCCAGCAGTTTGGGATTCACCGCGACCGGACGCAGGTTGGCGTACAGACCCAATCCCTTGCGAATCGCAAGCAGGCCCTGCTCGGGGCGCACCTTCGCCTTGGGATCGTCCCACTTCGGCCCGCCCACCGCCCCCAGCAACACGGCGTCGGCGCCGCGACACAGTTCAAGCGTGGCGTCCGGCAATGCCGTGCCGGTGGCGTCGATGGCGGCGCCCCCGATCAGCGCTTCCCGCGTGGCGAAATCGTGCCCGAATTTCTTGCCGACGGCCTGAAGCACCTTCAGTCCCTCGACGACCACCTCGGGTCCGATTCCATCTCCCGGCAGAACAGCGACAAGCGCGCGCATGGTGACCTCTTTCGGATTGAATGCGGCGCGGACTCTACCGGCTGATCGGATCGAGTCAAGGACGGATCGGCCCGTCGATCACGAAGGACGGCGGCGAAAAATCGGCAGCGCGAATCAATCGCGCATCTCCGCATCGCGGAGCTTTCGAACGGGATGGTCCCACTTCCTCTCGATCGAGAGGCGTGCGATACTGACCGGCGTCACTCGACCGTTGTTGGGGTTCGAGGCGAACCGAGGGAGGTCAGCAAGGCCAGTGGGGACGTTCCAACAGAGGCGGACCGATGGGTTGGAGACCTCGCCGGGTGGTCCCAGCTGGGCTCCGATCGTCGCAAAAGCGTCGGGCGCCCTGGTTGCGCTGGTCGGAGCGGGCGTCTTTGCCGGATGGACACTCGATATTCCGTCGCCAAGGGCTTTCTATCCCACCTTGTTCGCCATGAAGGCAAACACCGCGATGGGGCTTCTCCTGGCGGGAGTCGCCCTGTGGTTGGAGGCAGGGGCCGCAGGTCGGGTGGGCGCCGTACGAGTCGGCAAGGCAAGCGGATACGTGGTCGCGCTTCTCGGTCTTCTGACTTTGACCGAGTACGTCCTTGGCGGGAACCTCGGGATCGATGAAGTACTCCTTCGCGATACCGTGGGTGGCGTGGATCGCGACCATCCCGGCCGAATGGCGGCGAACACCGCGCTCGCTTTCACGCTGGTTGGAATCGGGCTGGTCGCCGGGAGGTCGAAGCGCGCACAAGGAGTTCGGGACACGGCTTTCTTGGCCGCGACCCTGATTGGCATCGGGGCCCTCATTGGATACCTCTACGGCGTCGCTTCCCTCTACGGTCTTGCCGTACACACGCGAATGGCACCTCACGCGGCGGCGTCTTTCGTGGCGCTGGGCATGGGAGCCCTCTGTTTGCGCCCCGATCGGGGCCTTGGCGGGATCCTCTTTGGAGATGGGATGGGGGGCCAAGTGGGCCGCCGGCTGCTTCCGGCGGCGATTCTTGTTCCCATCGGACTCGGGTGGCTTCGAATTCAGGGGGAACGCGCCGGGATTTACGGCGGAGATTTCGGAGTCTCGCTCTTCGTAGTCGCAACCATGGTGCTCCTTTGCGCCGCGATATTCTGGAGCCTCAAAGTCATCGAGCGTGCTGACCGGGGGCGCAGGAGTGCCGAGACCGCCCTTCAGACCTATGCGGATCTTGCCAAGAACACGCCCGTTGGTTTCATCGTCTGGCGCCTGGGGAGTATCGATGACGCCAGGACGTTCACCCTGATGGCCTGCAACCCCGCGGGCGACCGCATCCTTGGTTTTGGGTTGGCCGCACACATCGGGGAGCCCATGGTCGATCTGTTCCCCGCGCTCGCAAACACGCCAAGGCTTGAACAGTACGCCGATGTGGTGCGCCTGGACCAGGGAAGGGACTTTGGTGAAGTACGGGGAACGAGCGCCACCACCAGCGCGCACCTGTACAACGTCACGGCATTTCCTCTTCCCGATCAGTCTCTGGGGGTCAGCTTCGAGGACATCACCGCTCGCAAAGCGGCCGAGCTCGACCTGCGCCGGGAAAAGGAGGCCGTCCAAGCTGCCAACAAGGAGTTGGAGGCGTTCAGCTATTCCGTGTCCCACGATCTTCGCGCTCCGCTTCGCGGTATCGACGGATTCAGTCAGGCGCTCATCGAAGACTACGCCGGCAAGCTGGACGACGAGGGGCAGCAGCACCTCCGGCGGATACGCGCGGGGGCCCAGAAAATGGGCCACCTCATTGACGATCTGATCAAACTGTCCCGGGTCACACGCGCTGAGATTCAACGAACCGAGGTGGACCTGTCGCGCATCGCCCGGGAGGTCGCCGACGATTTGCATCGGGACGATCCAGGTCGCCATGTCGATATCATCATCCAGGACGGGCTTGTCGCACAGGGAGACCCAACGTTGCTCAGAGTGGCGCTCGACAACCTTATTGGCAACGCTTGGAAATTCACCTCCAAACGAGCGGAGGGGCGAATCGAATTCGGCGTATCCGACGCCGTGGATGGTCACGCGGCGTATTTTGTTCGCGACAACGGTGCCGGTTTTGACATGACGTACGCCCAAAAATTGTTTGGCGCGTTTCAGAGATTGCACGCGATGGACGAATTTCCCGGAACCGGGATCGGTCTTGCGACCGTGCAACGTGTGGTCCGTCGGCACGGCGGAAAAGTGTGGGCCGAGGGTGAAGTCGGCAAAGGCGCCGCCTTCTCCTTCACCCTGTAGGCGAAAGAAGGAGGATCCCAAAGATGGCCGACAAGAAAACCATTCTTCTGGTGGAAGACAATCCCGACGACGAAGCCCTGACACTTCGCGCACTCAAGAAGAACAACATCAAGAACGACCTGGTCATCGCCCGCGACGGGGCCGAGGCACTCGATTACCTGTTTGCTACCGGCGCGTACGCCGGGCGCGACACGGCCGAAATGCCCCAGGTGGTGCTTTTGGATCTGAACCTTCCCAAGATCGACGGTCTCGAAGTGTTGCGGCGCATCCGCGCGGACACGAGGACCAAGAGGCTTCCCGTTGTCGTTCTGACGTCCTCCAAGGAGGAACAGGACATTGTGACCAGCTACGACATCGGAGCCAACAGCTACGTTCGCAAACCCGTCGATTTCAACCAGTTCGCTGAAGGTATCCGCCAATTGGGCTTGTACTGGTTGGTGCTGAACGAAGCGCCCCCATCCAAGGAGTAGACGTGGCAAAAGCTTTGCGCGCTTTGTTCGTCGAAGACTCCACCGACGACGCTGAACTTTTGTTGCGGGAGCTTCGCCGTGGCGGCTTCGACGTCACCTTCAATCGCGTCGATACCGCGGAAGGAATGAACGCCGCGCTGGACAAGGAACACTGGGACATCATTTTTTGTGACTATTCCATGCCGCGGTTCAACGCGCCGGCCGCCTTTGCGTTGATGAAAGAAAAGACCCGCGACATCCCTTTCATCATTGTCTCGGGAACCATTGGCGAAGAAACCGCCGTCGAGGCCATGAGGACCGGAGTCCACGACTATATCCTGAAGGACAAACTCGCCAGGTTCCTCCCGGCGGTCGAGCGCGAACTTCACGAGGCCACTCATCGCGCCGAGCGTAGAAAGATGCAGGACCAACTGATGATTGCCGATCGGATGGCCTCCATGGGGACGCTTGCCGCGGGGCTTGCGCATGAGATCAACAATCCCCTTGCCTGCGTCATGGCCAACCTTGACTTGGCCACAAGAGATATCTTTGACCGGGCGGAAAACCTTGGCCTCACGGCCGAGTTCAGCGAGGTACGAGACGAGCTGAATGATGCGCGCGAGGCCAGCGAGCGAATCCGCAACATCGTTCGCGATTTGAAAATTTTCTCCCGCGCTGAAGAAGACAAGACCGGCCCCGTCGACGTCCAACGGGTCATGGAGGCGAGCCTGCGGATGGCGTGGAACGAAATTCGACACCGCGCCCGCCTGGTGAAGACCTTTGGGAAGACGCCGCCCGTCGAGGCAAGCGAGTCTCGCCTGGGGCAGGTGTTCCTGAATCTGGTCATCAACGCCGCCCAGGCCATTGTCGAGGGCAGTGCGGACAGCAACGAGATCCGGATCTCCACCAGCACCGACCCGGGAGGGGACGTGGTCATTGAGATTTCGGATACCGGCCCGGGCATGCCGCCGGTCGTTCTGGATCAACTGTTTACGCCGTTCTTCACGACCAAGCCCCTCGGGGTTGGGACCGGTCTTGGCTTGTCCATCTGCCACCGCATTGTCACGGGCTTTGGGGGCTCGATCGACGTGAAAAGCGAGCTGGGCAAAGGGAGCACCTTTCGGATCATGCTTCCGGCGGCGCGAGCCGCGACAGGGAGTACGGCGCCTCGTGTCGCGCTAGACCTTGTTGCCCGCAGGCGCGGCAGGATCTTGGTGGTCGATGACGAGCCGGCCATTGGGAAGGCGGTGCAGCGCATATTGGCCGCGGAGCACGAGGTCGTCACAATCGGGAGCCCCGCGGACGCACTGAAACGAATTGGCGACGGAGAGCAATTCGACGTCATTCTCTGCGACCTGATGATGCCCCAGATGACGGGCATGGAGCTGCACGACCACCTTTCCCGCGTTGCAGGGGAGCAAGCCAACCGCATGATCTTTCTGACCGGCGGGGCATTCACGATCCGTGCGCGGACCTTCCTGGACAAGGTACCAAACCAGCGCATCGAAAAGCCCTTTGATGCCCTGCACCTTCGGGCCTTGATCAACGATCGGATTCGATGATTTGTCCACGCGCAAGCCGGCCGCGCTCACGAAGGTCACGGTAGAGAGCCGGGAAGCGACGACGTGTTCGCGATCGGATGAACCACGCCGGTGCTGCGTGTGCAACTTCCAGCAGCCCCAAACCGACTTGTCCGTATAAACGAAAGGGTGATGGATCCGCCTTCGTGACCTCCCCTGCCCAAAAGCAACCTGGATTTCACCCGCCCGAAACACGTTCTTGACCGAACCTTTGAGACAATCGGCGGCGAGGAGATCGAGTGCCCGATCCGACGCTGGCCACAGTCACCAAGCAAGTCGCGGACATCCAGAAGCTGGCGCTCGACAGCCAGGTTGCGCTGAACATCGTCTGGACGCTGATGTGCGGGTTCCTGGTGATGTTCATGCAGGCGGGGTTCGCGATGGTCGAAACCGGCCTGACGCGCGCGAAAAACGTCGCCCACACGATGGGAATGAACTTCCTTGTCTATGCGATCGGGATCTTGGGTTTCTGGGCGATCGGATTCGGCCTGCAGATGGGCGGGGTGGGGGCCCTTACAACCTTTGGCAACGACGCCACTTTGAACAGCGAATTCGCTGTGACCATCGCCGGCAAGGAATTTGGTTTGTTTGGCACGAAGGGCTTCTTCCTGACGCCGGAGGTCTTCACGTCGTCGGTGGCGGCGCTGTTCCTGTTCCAGATGGTGTTCATGGATACCACCGCCACGATTCCGACCGGCGCGCTGGCCGAGCGGTGGCGGTTCTCGTCCTTCGTAGCATACAGCTTTGCCGTGTCGACGATCATCTATCCGATTTTCGCGAACTGGGTGTGGGGAGGCGGGTGGTTGTCGCAGCTGGGCAAGAACTTCGGCCTTGGCCACGGGCACGTCGACTTCGCGGGCAGCTCGGTGGTTCACATGGTCGGCGGGGTTTCGGCTCTGGTGGGGGCAAAGATCCTGGGTCCGCGCATCGGCAAGTTCGACCGCGACGGCAAGGCGCGCCCCATTCCCGGGCACAACATGCCGATGGTGGTGCTGGGTACGTTCATCCTGGCGTTCGGCTGGTTCGGGTTCAACGCTGGATCGACGCTGGCCGGAACCGACACGCGCATCGCGGTGATTGCCGTCAACACCATGCTGGCGTCGGCGTCGGGTGCGTTCGGTGCGTACCTGTTCACGAGGTTCCGTTTTGGCGCGCCGGACGTCAGCATGTTGTGCAACGGAATGTTGGGCGGGATGGTGGCGATCACGGCGCCGTGCGCGTTCGTGACGGCTCCGGTGGCGATCTTCATCGGCGCCGTCGCCGGGGTGCTGGTGATCGTGTCGGCGTTGTTCATCGAAAACTCGTTGAAGATCGATGATCCCGTGGGGGCGTCGTCGGTCCACGGGGTCTGCGGAACCTGGGGGATCCTGGCGGTGGGCCTGTTCTCCGACGGTCGCTATGGCGAGGGTTGGAATGGCGTTCCCGGACCGGTGCGGGGTTTGTTCTACGGCGACCCGAGTCAGTTCACCGCGTCGTGCATCGGGATTGTCACCTGCGCGATGTGGGCGGGTCTGATGACCTTTGCGACGCTGCGAGCCGTGGACGCCATCGCGGGCAATCGGGTGACCCCGCGCGACGAGCTGGACGGTCTGGATGTTCCCGAGATGGGCATCGAGGGATACGCGTACGAGCCGGAGCCCGCGGAATGAACGGTGGGGAGCGCAACGTGAAGGCCGTGGTTCCATCGGCGATGGCGGGTGGGAAACTGCCACCGGCTCCCGCGCGTCGCGCACCGCCTCCAGCACCAGCCACGCCGGCTCCGGTGGGCTTTCGGGCCGCGTTGAGTGGCGCCAGCTTGTGGGATCTGGTTCAGATGGAATGTCTGGCGCAAACCAATGGGGTGTTCGAGGTGTCCGGAGAGGGTGGGATCGGGTACCTCTATTTATCGAGCGGGCGCGTCGTTCACGCGGTGACGGCCAGCCTGCAGGGGCAGGAAGCGGCATTGGAGATCTTGGGGTGGACGCATGGATCGTTCGAAGCCTGTGGTCGCCCCTGGCCGGCGGTCGCCACCATCACCATGTCCCACGAGGGGCTGATCTTGCAGGCCGCCAAGCGGCGCGACGACATCTCGGCCTCGAACCTGGTCGCCTTCCGGGGCCGCGGGGACGACCCCGACGACGTCGTCACCGATTCATACGAGCTCGATTTTCAGGAGAGCGCCTCGGACATAACGAAGGCCGGTGCCGAGATCACCGCTGAGAGGGACACCATGGCCGAGATCGAAAAGACGGGCGCGGGCCAGGGGCGCGTGCGGGGGGCGGCGGCCGACATCGATCATCTGCCCGACTTCGCCGTGATGATTCGCCTGGCGCCGAACGGATCAATCGTCAAGGACAAGGGAGGAAGCGAGGAACTGGCGGGCGTGGTGGCGTACGCGCATCGCTTGATCGACCTGGTCGGCGAGTTGCTGGGGATGGAACGGTTCATGGCGATCGAGTGCGTCTTCAAGACGCGCGAGGACCGGACCAGGCAGCAGCCGGGGCGGCTGTTGCTGTTCACCGAGCAGAACGGTGACACCGTGATGCTGCGTCCCCATCCCGACAGCGACATTCAACCCCTGCGCGAAAGCCTGGGGCTATGACGCCCTCCCCACCGGTGTCGTCCCACGCTTCCGTGGAGGCCAACATCGCCGTCGTCCTGACCACGCTGAAGGACGTGGCGGGCGTCAGCGGAAGTTTCGTGTTTCTTCCCAACGGACGCCTGGTGGCGCGGGAGATCCACGCCATGTTCGATGACGGCGCCCTGGGAGAGGCTGCGGAACGCCTGGCCCGCCTGTACGACACGTTCACGTCGGTGGGCGACGAACTGGACCTGGCCGTGATTCGCTTCGCCGACCACAAGCTGTACCTGAAGGTCGTTCCGGGAGGAATGTTGTGCATCGTGGCCGACGGTACGGTCAACATGCCGGCGTTGCGCATGGCCGCCAATCTGGTCGGTCGGCGGATTGCGCACAACCTCGAACGCGCCAACGCACTCCCGTCTCACGCCCTCCAGAGTCACGCCGCGGTTGTCGAGGCTCCGCCCATGGAGAGATCGGAGCGATCGCGCGGGCCGGTGATGGCCCCCGGCACCGGCGTCCGCAAGTTCCGCGGGCGCACGGTCGAGTAGAACTCCCCCCGACCCCGGGACCTCCCTGCGGGGGTTCATTCACATCGAACAGGGGGAGCGGCAACGGAGTATCGGGGCGCGCGCGAAAACTAGCGGAAAATTTCTAATCGGACATTCTTGGCGACCAGAAGACGGCCCTTTAAAGCAAGCACTACACACGAACGAGCATGTGACAAGGAAGTTCGTCGAAAAGACGTCAACAACCACGCCTCGTCCCGTCCTGCGACGCTTCACCGCACGATCGGGAGTTCTGCTGGCGATGGTTGCCGTGTCGGGATGCGCCCCCAGCCTGGTCATGAAGCCGCAGGGTGTCCGGATCACAACGCCGCGCATGGCGGCGATGGAGGCCAACGTCGAAATTCGCGAACGCGACATCAACGGCATGTACACGCTGAAATCCGATTGGACCGAGCTAGCAAAAAAGAATGTCGATCAAGCGATCGAGTCAATCGGCGAGGCCAACGGTGTTGATGTGTTTGACCGGAGTGCCATCGGGCAAGCCGAGCCTCCCTACGGCGCCTTCGTGAACTGGATTGAGCGATCAGTGTCCGAGATCTCGGCCCAACGCCGCGGCCTGATCGATACCGGGCGGCGATCCGTCACCGAATGGCGGTTTCACTACGGTGGTCTGGACGAATGGCAGAAGACTCTCGACGCAGATTTCGTCTTGGTGGTGCTATTCCGCGACGCGCACCTCACCACGGGCGCCGCGGTCGCAAACGTATTCAGCATGGTCAGGGTGTATCCGCTGCAAATCGGGATGGCGTGCGTCGTCGACCTGCGGGACGGCAGACTTGTTTGGTGCGAAGACTCGGTAAGCACCATTGGGAACCTCAGGCTCTTGTCGTCAGCCTGGCTAGCGGTGGATTCTTTGCTCACGCCGCTGCTGCCGCGAAAGGCGACGGCTGTGGTTGCAGCGGGACGCAGGTAGACGCGCGGGCATCGGGGTGGAACGTAAAGCAGTGGTTGAAGGCGCCGATCAGGAGGAGGACCTCCAGGATCCATCCGTCGCGGCTGTTTCTGGTCGTCAGGGTTGGAACCCCAGCCGCAACCCAATCGCAACCTTGGCCATGGCGCGGTCCAGCGTCCAAACCGTTGCGCCCGCAGCCTGGGCGGCGGCCAGGATATGCGCGTCGACGGCCCCTATGCCTCGATTGCCCATCCGGTGATCGCGACAGAACCGGGCGACTTCGGTGTTCGGAAGCGCTTCGACGGTCTGAAGCCGCCGGTAGTCCTCCAGCAGTTGGCGACGGGTGTCACCACCCTCGCCCAGCAGCATCTCCAGATAGATTAGATCGTGGGCCAACACCTGATGTCGGCGACCACCACACCCCGCAGGGTGGACGTGAGGTTCGCGTCCAATCCGCGCTTCGCCGTCACCCAAACGCTGGTATCGACCAGGGTCATACGGCTTTCCGCCGCGGTGCCGCCTTGAACCTGGGGTCGGTGTTGCCCAAGTTGTCGGCCAAACGGCGAACGGCTGCCTTGCGATCCAGTTCGCGCAAACCAATCT
>JANOJB010000349.1:0-2761 GCA_031407985.1 Pseudomonadota bacterium
CCGAGATCCTCGCGATCATCAAGGACGCGGGCAACAAGCACGGCCGGATCATCTTCAACGGCAACAACTACGCCGAGGAGTGGGTGGTCGAGGCGAAGAAGCGCGGCCTGCCGAACGTGCGCAACACCGTTGACGCGCTCAAGGCCTTCGTGACGCCCAAGGCGCTCGAGCTGTTCGCCAAGTACAAGGTCCTCTCGCACGAGGAGACGCACTCGCGCTACGAGATCTACCTCGAGCAGTACGCCAAGCACATCAACATCGAGGCCCGCACCGCCTCGCAGATGGTGCGCCGCCAGTTCCTTCCGGCCGCGATGCTCTTCATGACCGAGTTGGGCACCTCGGTGAAGGCAGCCGGCTCAGCCGCCAAGGTCCAGAAGGCCCTGCTCGCCGAGGTCGGCAAGCTGGTCGACTCCGCGGACAAGAACGTGAAGATCGTCGAGAAGGAGGCCGACAAAGCCCACGCGGCCGGCAGCACCGAGAAGTCCGCGGCCGCGTTCCGCGACAAGGTCGCCCCGGCGCTACGCATGCTGCGCGCCGACGTCGACGCGCTCGAGTCCATCTGCCCGGCCGATCTGTGGCCGGTGCCGACGTACGCTGATCTGCTGTTCAAGCTGTAACACGGTTCCGACGCACCCCGCCCGCTTAGCAGATGAGGCGGGCGGGGTGAATATTCATACCTACAGGTAATAATAAGAGCGATTATTCTCTTATTAATTACCAATTGGTATCTATTCAGCTGGTTCCTTTAGGGTTGGAGCACCGCACACAACTTCCCGCTTTCTCCTCCCCGTGGAAGCTGCCCTCGACTCAGTTCTGCTCTCGAACCTTTGATTCCTGCCATTCCCGTTCGCAGCGTCTCGTTTCTGCCCTCGCCCTGTTGTCCAGTCCGCACTAACGCAGCGCTCTAAATCACCGTCATGGCACACTTTTTGCTTAATTTGCGAAGTTACTTTGCGGCATGGCGAACGGCTGTTAGGGAGGTGGAGCATGAACGGGCATCAGGGAGCCGGCACCACGACAGCAGCGGCTTACGCGAAAGGACCAGCTTGATGGGCGACATGAACATCACCGCATTTTGCTGCACCAACGCGCTCTACGAAGGACTCAAACCGGGGGAGTACTCCCGGGCGTACGTCGAGGGCGTGCAGATCATCGAAACCCCCTGCTCCGGCAAGGTCGAACCGATCTACCTGCTCAAGGCCTTCGAGAAGGGTGCGGACTGCGTGGTGGTCCTGGCCTGCGACCAGCGGCTCTGTGCCACGATCGAGGGCAGCAAGAGGATTCACAAGCGCATCGCGCGCACGAAGCAACTGCTCGCCGAGGCCGGGCTGGAGCCCGAGCGGCTGGTGCTGCGCATCGTGCGCCGGCCGGCGCTGAAGTCGCTCGACGTGCTGTTCGAAGGCATCAGGAAGGCCACCAAGGAACTCGGGCCGTCTCCCGTCCGCAATCTGTGACAGATTGCTGAATAATGTTAACGGACAGGCTGATCAAAAAGGTCCAGGTGCAAGGCGCGCGAGCCCTGAGGAATGAGGCGTACGAGCAGTACGCCGCAGTGACGAAGGGCGAAGTGCAACGCAGCAGATGGACCTTTTTCAGCGGCCTGTCAAGGAGGGATAGCAGATGATCGTAGGTGAACGCAAGCCGTTCGGGGAGATCCAGGATCTGCTCGGCGGGTACAACAACATCCTCCTCGTCGGGTGCGGCACCTGCGTCAAGGTCTGCTTCACCGGCGGCGACAAGGAGGTCGCGGTGCTGGCCTCGCAGCTGAGGCTCGCCGCCGCCAAGGGGAAGCGCAAGCCGGCCATCGATGAGATGACGGTCGAGCGCCAGTGCGAGAACGAGTTCGTCGACGAGGTCGCGAAGCGGTTCAAGGGGCACGACGTGATCATGTCGATGGCCTGCGGCGCCGGCGCGCAGCTGCTGGCCGAGCGCTTCCCGGACACCCCGGTGCTGACGGCGGTCGACACCACTTTCCTCGGCCTGCTGCAGAAGCAGGGGCACTTCGTCGAGAACTGCCAGGGCTGCGGCACCTGCGTGCTCGGCACCTTCGGGGGAATCTGCCCGGTCAGCCGCTGCGCCAAGAGCCTCTTCAACGGCCCCTGCGGCGGCTCCCAGGGCGGGATGTGCGAGGTCGGCGGGGACGTGCCCTGCGCCTGGCACCAGATCATCGAACGGCTGACCAGGCTCAAGCAACTGCACAACCTCAAGGCGCACGTCCCCCCCAAGAACTGGAGCACCGCGCGCCACGGCGGCCCGAGAAAACTGATCCGGGAGGACAACATCCTGTGAACGCGATGAAGAGCAATCTCCAGCGAGTCCTGGAATCCGGCGCCTTCGCCGTCACCGCCGAGTGCGGCCCGCCGCGCAGTGCCGATGCCGATGTGGTCATCCGCAAGGGGCTGCTGCTGAAGAAGTGCACGGACGCCGTCAACGTCACGGACAACCAGACGGCGATCGTGCGCATGAGCAGCATCGCCGCCGCCGCCCTGCTCAAGTCCGTCGGCATCGAGCCGGTCTTCCAGATGGTCTGCCGGGACCGCAACCGGATCGCGCTGCAGAGCGACGTGCTCGGCGCCGCGGCGCTCGGGCTGCGCAACATGCTCTGTCTCAGCGGCGATCACCAGAAGTTCGGCAACCAGGCCCAGGGCAAGAACGTCTTCGACATCGACTCGATGCAGCTGCTGCGCACCGTGACCGACATGACCGAAAAGGGCCGCTTCATCGGCGATGAATACGTGATGGACGCCCCGCCGCAGATCTA
>JANOJB010000093.1:0-3638 GCA_031407985.1 Pseudomonadota bacterium
CAGATTGGCGCCGGCGCGGGGAAAGATTTGGGCTGGGCGTACAATTTTTCGGACGGGATCGTCAGCAACGCGCGGTCCAGCGCCACGGCGGATCGCGCGCGCTGCGTGCGGGGCGGCGGCGATGCCGATCTGGACGCGGCGCCGGGCGCGTTGTCGGTCACGCCGCCGAATCAGTACACGGCGATCGCCACCGGCGAGGTGCAGGACAATTACACGGGCCTGATCTGGCAGGCGGGATCGTCAGCCGCGCAGATGACGTTCGCCGACGCGAAGACGTACTGTTCGACGTTGGGTCTGAACGGCCAGACGTGGCGGCTGCCCAGCATTCGCGAGGCGTCCACGTTGGTGGACGAGGCGCAGGTCGCTCCCTCCATCAACCGAACGATGTTCCCCGGCACGAAGTACGGGGCACGCAGCAACAACTGGTACTGGTCGGGACATAACTCGGCCGGCAGCACGACGGCGGCGTGGGCGGTGAATTTCGACGACGGCTTCACGGGCGCGAACACGGCTACCGACACGACGGCGTGGAATTACTTCACGACGGTGTGGGTCCGCTGCGTGCGGTGAGGGGGCGGCGGGCGGCGAACCGTTGACGGTGATTGTTCCGGGCACCGGATCAAGTGCTAGCCTTTCGTTCCGATGACTTCTTCCGCGCGCCAAATCGTGACAGCCGCCGCGCTGGACGCATTCGGCGAGGACGATCACGTAGAGATCATCGATGGCGAGCTGGTGCAGGAAGCAATGACCAGCTTCGAGCACGGCGACGCGCAGGTTTCGCTGGCCGGGGAACTGAAGATGCACTTCCGCGGCGGCGGCCCTCCCGGAGGCGATGGAGGATGGTGGATCGCCAGCGAGGTCGACGTCGAATATTCACCCACGCAAGTTTTCCGCCACGACGCTTCGGGTTGGCGAAAAGCGCGCGTGCCCGGGCGACCGACGGGCAAGCGCGTGGCGGTGCGCCCGGACTGGGTGTGCGAGATTCTCTCCACGAACCGGAGCAAGGACACTGTTACCAAGCGACGCGTTCTCCACGAGTTCGGCGTGCCGCACTACTGGATCGTAGACCTGGATGAACCCCTGCTGACGGTGCTGCGCTACCACCCGGACGGGTACATCATCGTCGCGACGGTTGCGCCTGGAGAAAGGGCGCGCCTCGAGCCTTTCGGGGCGGTGGAAATCGACGTGGCGCGCCTGTTCGGGGATCTCGAAGAACCCTAAATTAGACGCTGGAGCGCGTCTATCCGAACGATAACGACCGGGACAACGCATCCTCCTGAAATCAGTTGTCTCTTGGCCCGCTGCGGGTGATCCTCTTCGGGTATTAGGCAGCAAGGCTGCTGTCGAATCAGATGTTCGGCCTACTGGCGATACATGGAGGTGGATTGTGGCTGGTGTCTTTATTTCCAGGGGCATGACCGTCGGAATCCCGCCAGGTGGACTCGTGCTGGGCGCTGACAGCAGCGGGAAACCGACCGCAAGCCTGACTATTCACGTTCACTTCGACGTCTGCCCGACCTGGATGGAGCTGGCCCTGCAGCATCTCGCCTCCGCGAAGGTGCGCGAGGCCGAGCGCGTTGCTGCTTGGACGGGAACTGACGAAGTGTCCAAGGCATCGACGCTGGAGAGAGAGTTTGAGGCTTCTATGCAGGCGATCATGGCAGCGGCGATCGCTGTTGACGCTTTCTATGCGGTCCTGCGCAAGAAGGTCGACGTGTCAGATGATCTCGTTGCAACATGGAGAAGGAATCGGACGGCGCGGCCGGTCCAAATCGCCGAGGTTTTGCGGATGGCCTTTGGGCTCAGTGGTGTAGCGTTTGATGGCCTTCGCGCCAACTTGTTGGAGATCTATCGACTGAGGGACCTTGCAGTCCACCCCTCGGGCGACATTGAGGCGCCCATACTGCATCCGGACTTGAACGTCGGCGTTGAATGGCGTTTTGCGTACTTCCGACACATCAACGCGGACCTGGTTGTGAGAACGGCGCTGCGCATGTTGTCCGAGGCAGTTACCCTGGGCAGGCCGAAGAACGATGAGGTGCAGCGCTACGCTGGCGTCGTGCGTATCCGGCTGGAGGAAATTGGAGCTGTTGCGAGAGGGACTCCGGACAATGCTGATACCTCAAATCCGCCAAGTACGGTGGAGGCCTAACAAGGCGACGAAGCGGACGGGCTGCGCCCGCCGCTTATCGCCAACGCGTTCGGCAGTCTGGCGGTGGGGACTTCGACCTGCCGGAAGGGCCGTCCATGGTAGATGAGGACGCTGTGCAACCAGGCTGCCGGAATTCTGCGAATCTGGTACGGACCCTTCTGGTGAGCAGCGAGGTCACTCCCGCGATCTTCCGGTCCAAACTGGAGGACATCCCGCCGCGGGATCGCGACAGCTGGTTGGACCTGCTGTGGGACCTCGACGACGTCCCGGACGACGATCCCGAGCTCCCGCGCGGTTGTGTTCCGTACCTACCTTGCCCAGTTGCGACGGTGCTCGAGGCGCTGCAGCGGGCGAATGTGACGTCCAACGATGTCTTCGTCGATGTGGGGTCCGGGACCGGGAGGACCGCCTTACTGGCGAACCTTCTGACCGGAGCGGGGTGCATAGGCCTCGAAATTCAACCTGCCCTGGTGGGGGCCGCACGAGGGCGCGCCTCCTGGCTGAATCTCGATCGGACCCGGTTTTTGGCGGGTGATGCAGCTGACTTGCTCCGGTTCATCACCGTTGGAACGGTCTTCTTTCTCTACTGTCCGTTTGGCGGCGACCGCGTCAATCGCGTCCTCGACGACTTGGAAGAAATCGCGCGAACTCGGCAGATTCGGATCTGTTGCGTTCACGTGCCGCCACTCGATCGTCCCTGGCTCGTTCGACTTCCTTCGACTTCCGCAGGTCTCGAAGTGTATCGGAGCACGCCGCTGCGTCACCCCGCCCCTCCTTCTCCAGCGCGGGGCAGGTCATAGCCGGATCCGACGCCAAGCTGATTGCGGATTACACCACGAACCCGCGGCAAAACGTTGATATGGAACGACGGCCCCTGACGTAAGAGGAAACCGGATGCCTGTTTGTACTTGGTTCTTGATTCTTTCCGTCTGTGGCTGCGCCACGGCAGTCATGTCGCCCGAACTTCGACGTGCCGCTTCGACCGTGCAACTGATCGACGGAGGTCCGCCGCCCGGATTTCAGATACTGGGAGAAGTGCAAGGACTGTCGTGCGCGCGACAGGGAGGCACCAACCCAGACATGGCTGCTGCGAGAGAGCAACTGAAGGTAGAGGCGGCAAAGCGGGGTGGGACGGCCGTCGCCAGCATAGTGTGCCAAGAAGAAGGTGTGAGCCTCAGCGACAACTGCTGGAAATCCATTCGCTGCGCCGGTGATGCGGGGCGGCTACCGTGACGCCTGGCTAACCATGGAATTGCAGCGCAGCGCCCCCCTGGAGTTGCCCCGCTGAACACGACAAACAGCCCGAATATGAGGAAAACGCGTGAAGATCTACTGTCCGCGCCAACCCTGGCCCGGACGCCTACCGCCCATTCAACACCACATACAACCCCTGGTCCGTCACGAACGCCACGTCCGGTTTCCCGTCGCCATCGAAGTCCCCGGCAACCACGTCGCCAGCCGCCTCCCCCATCGGTACGGGCAACTT
>JANOJB010000352.1:0-3595 GCA_031407985.1 Pseudomonadota bacterium
CTGGACGCGGGCAGCCTGGCGTTCGACCGGCCCGGTGCGCGATCGCTGGCCGATCTGTCTGGATCGCCGGGCTGGACGTCCATCGCGAATACATTGCGCGCCGATCTCGCCGAGATCTACGCGCGCGATTCCCGCTACGGCGTCGGCATGCGTTTTTCGCACCGGGGTTTCGACCCCGCCTGGTTGATCTCACCCGCGACACGCTTCGAACTGGCCGCCGTTGTCAACCGCATCGACCGCCGCGTGATGCACCCGGGGACCTGCGGTGAGCTGAGGTTCGTCTACAGGTTGGCCTACAGCGCGCGCCGCGACACCGGCGCGAACGACACCTTCTCGTCGCGCCTGCCCTTCACATTGAACGTGGTGTTCTTCCTGCCCGACGATGGCGCCCGCTGCGCGCGTCGGGCGCGGGAACTGACCGTTCCCGATGATCTGCTGGCAATAGCAAGGGCGCGGCCGACCCTGAAGTCGGTCGAGATCAACTTCCAAAGCGCGCGCTGGCCATCCACCGTCAGACCCGATCTGGGGGGCCATGCCGACTATGTCCTGCGCGCGTTTCGTCCGATCGCGGGCGGCGCTTCGTCGTCCACGGGTACCCGCTATGTGGCCGGGCCGCTGGAAAACACGCCTGACGTCGACCGCATCGAACGCGATCCCGCGTTGGCGCGTGCCCTGCTCGCGTGGCTGCGCGGTCCCGGGGTCCTTGCCGCGATCGATCGCGGCACCGCCTTGTTGCCTGACGCGTTGGCCGCAACGCGCGCCATCAGCGTCACGCCCCGGGGCCTGGCGCGGGCACGCAATGCCCCCTTTCGCCGGTTGCTGGACAAGATCGACCTTGGCGCTTTGCCGCTGGCGACGACCACGCACGTTCGTACACCCGCCGCCCTGTTGCGCCGACTTGATGCGCTGACGTGCGTCGGCTGCCACCAAAGCCGGTCGCTGGCGGGATTCCACGTCATCGGGGCGGAACGCGATCCCGCGCGCGTGGTGGATGCAATCGCGGTGGCGCTGTCGCCGCACATGCAGGAGGATCTGCCGCGACGACGCGCCTACGTGGCCGCGCTGGCCGCCGGCCAAATCCCCGACGAGATGCGGCCTCCCGCCGAACACGAAACAAATGCCGGAACGACCGGGCATGCCTGTGGCCTCGGCGATCCGGGATTCGCGGCCTGGACGTGCGCGCCCGGCCACGCCTGTCTTGCCGTCGACGATCCCCTGGTCGGCCAGTGCTTGCCCACGGCTATCCGCGCCGGGAACGCCTGCCGTCCCGGGGCGGTCGACTTCGCGACCGATCGCATCAGCCGCGCCCGGACGATCGACTGTGGGGAGGGGCGCGTGTGCGAAGACATTCGCGTCGGTTTTCCCGGGGGCATGTGCGCGTCCGACTGCGACGCTCTGATGTCGGGCGAGATCTGCGGCGCGATCGCGTTGCTGACGCCGTTCAACAATTGCCTGGCACGCGGCGGCCTGTTCGCGGCATGCGCCAAGCACGCGCGGCCCGCCGGTCTACAGGCGTGCGACGCCCAGCATCCCTGTCGCCCCGACTATCTGTGCGTGCGCGTCGCCGACCACCCGGGTCAAACTGGGGCCTGCATTCCACCCTACTTCGTCCTTCAAATGCGCGTGGATGGGCACCAGATAGCTCGTTGAATTTTTCCTCACGGGCGGAAGAAGACCCGCTTTGCCTCGCTGCCTGCCCCGGGCTCGGTTCGTGGAATCAAGGTGTAGCGGACACGCATCAGGGCCTGCGCGCCGGGAGCCAAATCGCGCGGGCGACCCAGCAGTTCCAGTTCGACGTAGTTGTCCTTGTCATCACCGGGGCTGGTGTATATCTGCGAACGGGCGCCGCGATCGGACCGCACGCCGGTGCCGGCCAGCGCCTCGGGCGTTTTGTCTTCGACCAGAAGGTCAAGCCCCTGCCCCACCCACAACAACCGCCACCCGTCGCTGCTGATCATGGTCTTGCGTCGCGGATCGCGGACCATCGACAAAAGACGGCCTTCGATTTTCAAATCGGCGGGCGGGTCGGGCAGCAAGCTCTGATAGCCGTCGGGAAATGCCTGCCCGCGGCGGGACGGCAGCATTATGAACAGGCGCTCGGGCGATTCCAGTTGCGTGATCGTCCAGACACCAACGCGCACGGAAGCCCCGCGCACTTTCTCGTAAGTGGTTTCGATGGTCATGACGGGCCCGCGTGAATCAAGCGTGATGGTCCGCCGCACCTGGATCCCGTAGTCGGGATCGACGGTGGAAACGATCTGAACCCCTTGGCCACGGACGGTGGTCGAAACCGTGTACGGCGTGGCGTCGAACGCCTTCGGTGGCGGCCAGGGGCGGCCCGCGACCTTGGCCCAAGCGGATTGCGGCGCCGGCCAGGATTTGTCTCCGCCGAAGTTCGTCCAGCCCTCGGCGTCGGGTTGAACTCCCCCCGCGGCCGCCAGCTTCGGATGGTTCCACAAGGGACCGGCCCCCGCGACGCCCTTGTTGTCGAGCATACCGAAGCGCATCACGCGTCCGATCTCCGGAACGACGACGATTTCGGCGGACCGGTTGCGAAGCACGATCGCCTTGCGTCCGTAAAAATCGGCATCGGTCACCTTGACGCCGCGTTCCGCCGCGGCAGCACGTTCAATCGACCCGCCTGGCGACGCCAGCACCGCCGTACACAGCACCACGAAGAAACCTGCCGCCGCCATGCGACGGACGGTGCGACGCCCTGTCGCGGACTCGCGATGAAGAGTCATGACGCCGCGTCAGTCTACCGCCTGGACCCCAACCAGGGGCCCGACTTGTTGGAGCAGGCGACGCGATTCATTCCACCGGCCAAGGCGGCGCGTGGGGCGTTGATCCGGCCGTCAGCGCCGCGTTATACGTCCCCGCATGTGGATCAAATCGATCTTGGCGTGCGTATTTCTGTGCGGAGTGGCCGCCGTTTCCGGTCGTGCGGTCGCCGCCAATGCGGCCCCGCTCGGAATGGAGATCGGGGTGGCCAAGTATGATCAGGTCAAGGCCGAGATCGGCAAGACCACCGAGCTGGCCGACGACGGGGTAGCGGCTCTCACCGGTGGCAAGATGCTCTCGGGCGCCGGTAAGGGGTTGGAGGTGAACGGCCTGAACAAGATAACCTTCATCTTCGACAAGTCCGACGTGCTGCAGGCGGTGGTGATGACCATGGCCAAGGATTTCAAGCCCACCTACGGCATGTTGAGCAAGAAGTACAAGCTGGTCAGCAAGAAGGTCCCGTTCGTCGGTGACAGCGAGGCGACCTTCTCACAGGGCGACAGCGTAATCCTGCTGGAGGCCCCTCACCTGAGCTTCAGCATGATACTGACCTATCAATCAAAGGCGCTGCAGGCGGCGCTCAGCGCCAAGCTGTCGCGGGACAAGGCCAAGAAAGAGAAGGCTCAGCAGGACAAGCTGTAGCCAGGACTACCTCGGGCGGAGGCACGCGCCCACCTGTATCGACCTTCTTATCCCGCGCCCGCCCGCGCCCGCGTAAATCCAAGAGGCGGCCCACGCTTGGCCCGCCCAGAGCCGGTTGCTAAAGTCCGCACCGGTCACCTGGTGCGCAAACCACAACGAGTTGGACCCCGGG
>JANOJB010000141.1:0-13612 GCA_031407985.1 Pseudomonadota bacterium
GCCTCGATGCCGTTGATTTCCTCGCGGGCGATTTCGTCGCGGAATTCCTCGGACAGCCGCAGGCGTGCGCGTTTGGCGGCGCCGTCCGGCACCGAGACACAGATGGATTGTTCCGACGACGACTGCGAGATCAGGGAAACGCTGATTCGTTCGGA
This sequence comes from Pseudomonadota bacterium, assembly GCA_031407985.1. GTDB lineage: Bacteria > Myxococcota_A > Polyangia > Fen-1088 > Fen-1088 > FEN-1088. The sequence continues at coordinate 156 of JANOJB010000141.1, forward strand.
AAACAGAGCGGTGAATGTGCGTGCCGCGATCCCGGGGACCCCCAGCATGCCGTTGCCCGTCACCGTCACCAGCGCCTGGTCCGGCATCGCGGATAGCGCCTTGACGGGGTATCGGTCCAGCGTCCGCCGGCCCGAGATCTCGGTCCCCGCCGCCGTCGGATCGCCGAACGGACGCACGAACACCGGGATGTTGCGACCCGCGACAGGGATCAGCGCGCGCGGGTGCAACACCTTCGCGCCGAAGTACGCCAGCTCGGCGGCCTCGCGGACGTGCAGCTGTGGAATCACCCGGGTGTTGGGAACCACGCGGGGATCCGCGGTCAACATGCCGGGGACGTCCTTCCACAACAGGACCTCGCGCGCGCCCAACGCCCGGCCCAGCAACGTCGCCGTCAAATCCGTTCCTCCACGGCCGAGAGTCGCCGCCGGGCGCACCAGACCCGGATCGTCGTCGTCGGTGGCAGGTACCGCGCCCAGAAATCCCGGCACCACGGGCAACACACCGCGATCCAGCAGGGGACGCAGGACCTTGCGCGACGACATGTCCGTCAGCATCAGGTTGGGCGACGCGCCCCCGTAGGGACCATCGGTGATCACGACGTCGACCGCGTCGACGTAGCGGGATTTTTCGCCGGCGGTTTCCAGCGCAGCCGAGAACAGCAGCGCCGACAAACGTTCCCCGCGCGCCGCGATGAAGTCGCTGGTTCGCGGGGTCAGTTCCTTCAGGACCAACAGACTGGTCAGCAGCGCATCCAGTTCATCGAAGGACTGATCGATTTCGTCGGCGACCGCCCGCCGCGCGGTCTTGCCTGGGACCACGCCCTGCAGGATCGTGTGGTAGCGGCGTCGCAGCGCGATCGAGTCGGCGGCCAACCCTATTTCCTGGCCGCCCCGGGCGCGTCGGGCCATCCCCAGCAGCGCGTCCGTTACGCCGGACGGCGCCGAGCAGACGACGACGCGCGGGCCCGGCCGGTTGTTAACGATGTCGACGGCGTGCCTGAACGCCGCGACGTCCGCCAGGGACGCACCACCGAACTTGTGAATCTCGGGCGCGGGTCGTTTGCTGGTGCTCATCTCGGGTCCCTGGTTGTCTCGCGTGGATCGCGAGGCCAAAGGTCTATCACGAACCCGGTGCGCGTCGCGATGGGGCGCGCGAAGGTCTTAGCGGCGCGGCCGCGGCGGGGTTATATCAGCGGCGATGTTTTCACTGTTGTGGGCGATACCCTTGGCCTTCGCATTCACGTCGTTCGCTATCCAGGGCACCACGGTTGGCCGCGATGCCAAAGGCGGCACCGAGGCCAAAGCCGGCTCCGAGATCTACGTCAGCGCCGAGGACGGGGGCGACGTTGTGGTTGTGGATCCGGATCGCGGCGACGTGGTGGCGCGTATTCCGGTCGGCAAACGGCCGCGCGGGATGAAGGTCTCGCGCGACGGCAAACTGTTGTACGTGGCGCTGTCGGGATCCCCCAAGGCCGCCCCTGGGGTGGACGAATCCAAGCTGCCTCCGGGCGACCGCGCCGCCGATGGTGTGGGGGTGGTCGATCTGGCCACGCGCAAGTTGCTGCGCGTGTTGAAAAGCGGCCAGGATCCTGAGTCGTTCGATCTGTCGGCGGATGGCAAGACGCTGTTTGTCTCGAACGAGGAGACGGCGGAAATGACCGTGCTGGATCTGGTCGGCGGCAAGGTGATGCGGAAGATTTCCGTGGGGAAGGAACCGGAAGGCGTGACGGTCACTCCCGATGGTAGGGCGGTCTGGGTGACCTCGGAGGAGGAAAGTGTCGTCGTGGCGATCGACATCGAGTCGTTGTCGGTGCTAAAGCGCATGTCCACCGGACCACGCCCGCGTTCCATTGTGTTTTCGAGTGATGGGGCCACGGCGTTTGTCACCGATGAGTTCGGGGCGCGGGTGACGGTGATCGACGCGGTCAAATACCGGCCGGCGGGCGCTGTGAAAATCGTCTCGAAGGCGAAGACGGTGTTGGGGCCACGCCCGATGGGCGCGGTGTTGTCCCCCGACGGCAAGCGGCTTTACGTTTCCAACGGCCGCGGCGAATCGGTGGCGGTGATCGACGTCGCCAAGCGAAAACTGGTGAAGATGATCGACGGCGTCGGCGCGCGTCCCTGGGGCATCGGCGTCAGTGCCGACGGCAAACGGATCTTCACCGCGAACGGCCCGTCCAACGACGTATCGGTCATCGATGTCGCGACCGGCAAGGTCGAAAAACGCGTGAAGGTCGGCGGTGTCCCCTGGGGTTTGGTCGTCGGGCCGCGGCCCCACTGAGGTCGTCGAAGCGGAGCGCGACCGCCTACCGCTACGGGGATGATCTGCTGCGAGGGCGATGGGTCTGGTGGCGCGGGGCGCTACCTGAGGTAGCCCTGGATGGCGTTGAACCAGGTCTGCGCCATAACCACGTACCCCGCGTCGTTCGGGTGCAACACGTCGTTCATCAACGCGGTCTTGTAACTGGTGTTGGCGGTAAACGCACCGTACATGTCGACCATCAAGATGTGTTTGCCCGACGCCACGCGCGACTGCACCAGGCCCGGGATCGCGTCGTTGTAGGTTCGAACGCGCCCGTTGGTTCCGTCGTTGGTCGTGGGGACCATCTTCGCGACCACCAACAGAGCGTTGGGCGCGTCGGTGGTGATCGTGTCGAGAAGGGTACCCAACCTGTTCGGCGCCCCGTTATCCATGCCCTGATTCACGTCGTTCGTGCCGATCATCAGCGTGATGATGTGTGGCTTGGCCAGGGTGATGGCCATATCGGCCAGAGAGGATGATATTCCCGCAATGGTGTATCCCGACCAGCCCTCGTGGTTTCTGGGGAAAGGCTGTCCGGCGACGGTGGTCGGTCCATTGACGTTCCGACCGACAAACGTGATTCCTTTGGCGCCGGTGACAGCGAGTCGGAACAATTCAACCCGGTATCCACCACCGGACGAACCGACTCCGTCGGTGATCGAGTCGCCGAACGGCATGATGGCGCACTTGGTCCCGGCCGCCGGGCACGGCGCGAACGAAGCGCCGCCACCGCCGCCGGTGCCATTGCCGCCACCGCCGGCGGATCCACCGCGACCACCAGCACCGCCGCCACCGGCGCCGGCCCGGCCCCCGCTACCGCCGCCACCAACGCCCCCGATACTGCCGCGCCCAGCGCTTCCGCCCGTACCCATCTGACCACCGGTTGGGCTGAATCCACCGCTTCCGGTCAAGCCGCCGTTTCCCATCGCGCCGCCACTTCCGGTCAAGCCGCCGCTTCCTGTCGCGCCGCCGCTTCCGGTCTGGCCGCCGCTTCCGATCACACCTCCCCCGCCCGTCGTGGAACCTCCGGTCGCCGTTGTGCCACCCGTCCCCTCCTCGGGAGCACAAGCCGCGATCACGATAGCCGCCAAAGCGACAGCGCCGACCGACGGTGCCCGCCGCAGGCCATGTGCCGCCCCGCGCCAGCCGACGCTCAATACCACCAGAACTGCCGAATGAGCTGACCTCAACATCGCTGGCTCCTCCCGTGTGACTCGCCTGACAACCGGTTGTGGGCTTGCGAAGCTATTCCCCACAAGACCAGTCCTGATCACGAAGGTGGGACTTGAATTCCACTGCCCACCTCCCTGCCACGTCCGCGGCCGAAAACAGCCTCGTTGACGAGATCGACATCGTCTACGACAGTCGATGAACCAACATGCCAACAACGTTCACATTCGACAAAGGTCCCAATGCATCGTGGGCCAAGCGTTTCTTCCAAGCGCCGCGCGCTCACTATCTCAGCCATCCCTCGCAGCGATTCAGGATCGAGTTTGGCCCCGTCTACTACCGGGGACGGCTATCGGGCGCGGCCAAGGTACTGATCGTCGGACAGGATCCGAGCACCGACGAGATCTTGGCACAGCGCAATCTCGTGGGCTTGTCGGGGCAGCGGGTACAACGGTTGCTGAACAAGCTTGGCGTCGTGAAGTCCTACGTCATGCTCAACACGTTCTTGTTCGGCATCAAGGGGCAGATGGATGCCGCGATGAACGCCATCGCGGTCGAGCCCACGATTCTTAGCTACCGAAATGGGTTGTTCGACAAGGTCGTCGGCGAGAACGCGATTCAAGCGATCATCAGCTTCGGAAACGGCGCCGATCTTGCGGTCAGCAACTGGCCGGGTCGGCCTGCGGGTGTTCCCTGGTTCCAACTGCATCATCCGTCGGCGAGCGATGCGATCGTGGTCCCAAACTGGAACGCGAGTCTCGCCAACCTGAACGCCGCGGTCACGCCTGACAAGCCCGCGCTGCTGGACCTCGCGCCCTATGCCGCGCCCATGGGCGCGAACGACGTCGTGGAAATACCCCGCGAAGATCTGCCGTTCGGTATGCCCGAATGGCACGGGGCCGGCGGCGGGACGCGCAGCCAGCGCGCCGGCGACAACACCATCAACTGGACGTCGCCGCTCTAAATCTTGCGCCGCCTGTTGGAAAGATCCTACGGCTGCCGCTTCCGGACCGAGGAACTGTGGTCGTAGGCGATGTGCACTTCGAATTGTCGTGCTTCTCGTGCTTGATGGGGGGGGCCTTGGTCTACAGGATTCCCGTGTCGAAATAGGTGGGCGTTCACTGCCCATTCGCCTAGGATCGGCCTCCGCGCCGGGATAGAAGGCAGTGTAGTGCCGCGCGCGATCGGTCCAGCGCGGCGGGCAGAACACCTCGAAAAGAAACATCTGAGAGGGCGAAGGTCATGAACCAGCGTTTCACCGTCGGATTCCTATTGGCATCACTGTCGCTTGCTTGCTCGGGTGGAAATTCCACCGGAGGTTCTGGCGGCAGGTCCGCTGGCAGCGGGGGTAGCACGTCCGGGACTGGGGGCAGCACGACGGGCAGCGGCGGTAGCACGACGGGCAGCGGCGGTAGCACGACGGGAAGCGGCGGCAGCACGACGGGAAGCGGCGGTAACACGACGGGCAGCGGCGGCAGCACGACGGGAAGCGGCGGCAGCACGACGGGCAGCGGGGGTAGCACGACGGGCAGCGGCGGCAGCACGACCGGCGGCCGCGGCGGAGGGACCGCCGGCACGTCGGGTACCGGAGGACGCGGTGGCTCGACCGGAACGGGCGGCGCTGTCGCCACGAATCAGTCCGTATTGGAGCGCAACAAGAACCCCTCGAAAGACGGACACTTCATCCAGCCGACGCTGACGAAGGCGGCCGCCGCGACGATGATGCCGGACGCCGCGTTTAACACGGCGGCGACGTTCACGGGCAATGTGCTGGGCACGCCTCTGTTTCTTGACGCCACCGGCGGGGGCAGGTTCCTCGTGGGCACGACGAGCAACAATGTTGTCGCCCGTACGGAGGCCGGCGCGGAGGCATGGCCTGCGCGGAGCATCGGCGCGCCAGCCACGGGCGGCATCGGTTGTCCGGGCATCTCCACTGGGGCGCCGTTGGGAATCCTGTCGACGGGGGTGATCGACGCGACGTCTCGGACGCTCTTCGTGGCCGGCAGCATCGGGAGTGGTACGGGCGTCACGGGGCACATCGTCAGCGCGATCAACACGGATGACGGGACCGTTCGCGCGGGGTGGCCGGTGAACGTCTCCTCCACCCTCGCGTTTGATGCCACCATTCACAATCAGCGCAGCGCGCTTTCGCTGGTGGGCGGCATCGTTTACGTGCCGTATGGCGGGTACGTTGGGGACTGCGGTGACTACCGCGGCCGCGTCGTGGCTATCAATGCGACCACCCCGACGATGATCGGCCAGTGGGCCACGGCCGGCCGGGGCGAAGGGATCTGGCACATGGGAGGGATGGCCTCGGACGGGAACGGCGTCATCACCGTAACCGGCAACCGGATGCCGGGAAGCGCCACCAGCATGCCTCACCAGGACAGCGAACAGGTCACGCGCATTACCGGCATGGGGACGAAGGCGGATTACTTCTATCCGACCGACTGGATGGCCAAGGACCAGTCGGACGCCGACTTCGGATCGGTGAACCCGATGGTCATCACGGTCCCGGGCGCGACGCCCTCAAGCCTGGTCGTCGCGATCTCCAAGGACGGGCACCTGTACCTGCTCGACGCCGCGATGCTTCGCGGGTCGACCAGCGGCACCGCGGCGGGCGGGCAGAAGGCGGATTTCATGATCGCGGCGAGCGGCATGTCCATCCACAGCGTTCCTGCGGCGTATCGGACCGCGATGGGGACCTACGTGGTCATCTCGACCACCAGCGGCGCGACGGGCTGCCCGGCGGGCAGCGGCGGAACCGGCGGTCGGCGCGTGATGGGGATTCGCATCAACGCGGCCAACCTGGCGGCTCCCACCGTCGCCTGGTGCGCGGAGATGGCGACGGTGACCACCGGGGCAATCGCCACGACGACCGACGGGACGTCCGACGCGATCGTCTGGTACACCAGCAACGGCCAGCTGCGCGGCGTGGACGGCGATACCGGCGCGGTGATCTACAGCGCCACCAACAGCTGCGCGGGCGTCGCGAAGTGGACCACGCCGATCGCGGTCAAGGGCCGGATCATCGTCGCCGGAAACGGCCGCCTGTGCGCCTGGGGCATCCCCGGCGCGCTAACGCAAGGTCCTTCGCAGCCGCTGAAGGCACTCAAGAGCAAGCGCAAGTTGGCCAGCGCAGCGCGCACGCAATTCTAGGCATCCCACACCCGTGCGGTGGCCGGCGCGCCGCGCACGAAATTCCGGGCGCCCGCCCATGACCGCGGGCGACGCCCTACGGGCAAGCGCTGATCGACTTGATCCAGTTACCGATGAGGTCGACGCCCATCTGGTCCACGACGTAGGAGGCGAGCAGCGGCATGCGTCCATGTTTCCCGTCGTCGTCGTCCGCGGGCCGCGTCATCCGAACCCAGGTCAGGGACTGTTCGGGCTTGCCGGGCACCAGGTTCTTCGCGCCCACAATGCCAAGATCGTTCTTCGCCGGGACAACGTCGCAGAGGTTCATCTCGCCGAGCGCCAGGCCCAACCGGAGGTCGAGGCACGGCTCGGCCGTGCAATCAATGTCGGCGGCCGGTCGATGGCAGAAAGCGCAATTGGCGTGCAGGTACGAGGCGGCGCGCTGCTCGGTGGTCGCGGTCGGCGGCGGGCTGCCCGCCTCGGACGGATACGGGGCCACCAGCGCCGCCCGGTAGGGCTTCGGAACCGGCGCGTCGAACGCGCCCAGCGCGGTTAGCCTGTCGATCTGGTTCATCCCGTCGACGACACGATTGAACTGGGCGGTTTCGGTTCCGAGTGCATACCCCGCACCCTCGACGTGGCACTGGTCGCAGTCCCGCCGGGAGGGAAAGTACCACTGAACGGCCCGCTGGCCGGTCGCGAACAACACCTGGTCTCGTTCCTCCCAGACCAGTGTCGCGTCGGTCTGCGCTTCGTCCCACTTGTAGCTGTAGCCGACCCAGGTCTTCGGGTTGAACTGCACCAGCAGGCGCGTTTCGACGTACTTGCCGTCGAAGAGGAAGCTCTTGACCAACACGGTGCCGACCGGCAGCAGCCACCTGCCCTCGTCGGTGCGGTCGCGCGTGCCCGGACAATCGGAGGGGTTCGCGGTGCAGTTCTTGACGTGGATCTTGCCACCGCTGGGCAGTGCCATGCCACGCAGCTTGTTGGCTCCGTCGGACCACAGCGGGCTGTTGACCTCGTAAGGAATGACGGAGATCGCCAGCTTCTTGGGATCGCTCGGGTCCACGCACCCGGTCTGGCTCAGCTTCGCCGCCGGCAGGGCCTTGTCCGCGGGCGGAACACAGGTCTGCACAACGGTGTTCCCGGCCGATCCGCCCAAGCCACCCGAGCCCGAGCCACCTGATCCCGGGCCCACACCACCACCACCACCAGCACCGCCGCCCGCCCTGGCTGTCCCGGGTTGCGCTCCCTGCTTGCAGCCGCCTACGGAGCCGAGCACGGCAAGCACGATCACCGGCAACGCGGCGAAAGGTGTCGTGAACTGCCGCGGCACTCCGGTGATTCGTCGCGGGTCCAGAGGCACGCGCGGATTGTAGCAGAGGCCCATTTCTACTGATGGGACGGGCACGGCAGAAGCTTCAGCGCAAACCGTGGCGAACGGGTTCGCCGACCGGACTTGGGCAAGGCAACGTCAACCGCTGTTCTCCCGACGAATCTCGGGTGGATCCGCTGCGCCAGCGCCCGGAGGCGAAGCGGATGTGAGAGCGGAATTGCACTTGGACCAGGACGACCGGTGAAGCCGTTTGGCGGCCTCACCGGTTCAACCGCGTTCAGTCGTCGGCTACCGACCGCGCGGTTGTTGCGACGGCGCGTTGCGCGCGTACGGATGGTCGGTGACGACGTTCAGGCGCTGTTTGGTCAGGCGCTCGATGTCGCGCAGCTGTTCGCGCTCGGACGCATCGCAGAACGACAACGCCACGCCCTTCGCCCCGGCGCGCGCGGTGCGGCCGATGCGGTGGACGTAGCTTTCGGGATCGTTGGGCAGTTCGAAGTTAATGACGTGCGTGATGCCGTCGACGTCGATGCCGCGGGCGGCGATGTCCGTCGCCACCAGGACGCGCGCGCGACCGGCGCGAAAATCCTCAAGCGCGCGCTGGCGGGCGCCCTGCGATTTGTTGCCGTGAATCGCCTCGGCGCCGACGCGGTGGTTGCGGCGGAGCTGGTCCGCCAGCCGGTCCGCGCCGTGTTTCGTGCGCGTGAAAACAATCGCACGCGTCATGGTCGGATCGCGCAGGACGTCGCCCAGCAGATGGCGTTTGTCCTGTTTGTCCACGAACAACACGTGCTGTGAAATCTGCTCCACCGTCGACGCGACCGGTGTCACCGCGACGCGCGTGGGATCGCGCAGGATGCCGCCCGCCAGCTTGGTGATGGCGTCCGGCATGGTCGCCGAGAACAGCAGCGTTTGTCGCCGCGACGGCATCAGCGCCAGAATCTTGCGGATGTCGTGGATGAAGCCCATGTCCAACATCCGATCGGCCTCGTCCAAAACCAGCGCCTCCACGGCACCCAGGACGATGTGACGTTGATTGATCAAGTCCAGCAGTCGCCCGGGCGTGGCCACCAGAACGTCGACGCCACGTGCCAGTGCACGGACCTGGACCTGTTGTCCGACGCCACCGAAAACGGTGGTGTGAGTCAGCGGAAGGTGGCGGCCGTAGACGCTGAACGCGTCGCTGACCTGCGTAGCCAGTTCGCGCGTGGGGACCATGACCAACACGCGGGCGCCGCGTGGGGTGCGTTGGGTCTTCGACTGGGACAGGCGCTGCATCAGCGGCAACGCGAACGCGGCGGTCTTTCCGGTTCCCGTCTGCGCGCAGCCAAGGACGTCCTTGCCGTCCAAAACCAACGGAATGGCCTGGGCCTGAATCGGGGTGGGTGTGGTGTAACCCTCGGTAGCGAGGGCGCGGGTGAGGGGCTCGATCAGCCCCAACGAAACGAATGAACTCACGAATGTCTTTCTTGGACGTTTGCTGCGTCCGGCTGTCGACCACCGGGCCCGCGGCGCCGCTCTCAGAAGGTGAGAGCCGACGGGCTCGAAGTGTGGGGGCGATTCGGTCGCCGACGGTGTTTGGGATCCTGCTATGAAACGGACAGCGAGCGCCGACCGGTCCCTGGCGCGCTCAGCGTTTCCGTGAGAGGCAGGACTTATGCCCTTGGTACTGCGGGGCAGTATGGGGGCCACATCCCCCCCACGCAAGATAAACCTTTTCGGGGAGGCGGCTCAGTCGGGTAAATTGGGGTGTCATGCCGATTGGTTCCACGTTCCGTTGCATCTCGGGTTGTGCAGGTGACTATCCCCTGCACGAGGTTATCTATCGTTGCCCCAAGTGCCACGATTTGCTTGAGGTCGTGCACGACATCGAACATCTGAGGGCACGCAGCGGCGCCGCCTGGATCAAGTTGTTCGACGATCGGTACCAGCGCACACAGTGGCCGTACGGTTCGGGCGTGTGGGGCAAGAAGGAATGGGTTCAGCCGCACGTTCAGAACGAAAACGTGGTTTCGATGTTGGAGGGGGGGACCAATCTGCTGTGGGCCGAACGCTACGGCCGCGAGATGGGCCTGCCGGATCTGTGGATCAAACAGTGCGGCGTTTCGCACACCGGGTCGTTCAAGGATCTGGGCATGACGGTGTTGGTGTCGACGGTCAAACAAATGATCGCGGACGGTCGTCCGATCCGGGCGGTGGCGTGCGCGTCGACCGGCGACACATCGGCGGCGCTGGCGGCGTACGGCGCCGCGGCCGCCATCAAGACCATGGTGATCTTGCCGCGCGGGAAGGTCTCGACCGCGCAGTTGGTGCAGCCGTTGGCCAACGGCGCGCACGTGCTGGCTATCGACGGTGACTTCGATGCGTGCATGGCGATCGTTCAGCAGTTGGCCGAAGAGGAGGGCGTTTATCTGGCCAACAGTATGAACAGCCTGCGCATCGAAGGACAGAAGACGGTTTCGATCGAAATGGTGCAGCAGTTCGACTGGGAGGTGCCCGATTGGGTGATCATTCCCGGCGGAAACCTGGGCAACGTCAGCGCGCTGGGCAAGGGTTTTCTTATGATGCGCGATCTGGGATTGATTTCGAAGTTGCCGCGCATCTGCGTGGCGCAGACCGAGGCCGCCAACCCGCTGTACAAAAGCTATCTGACCAACTTCGAGACGTTCGCTCCCGTCACGGCGAAGGCGACGTTGGCGTCCGCGATTCAGATCGGCAACCCGGTCAGCGTGAAAAAGGCGATTCGAACGCTGCAGCAGTTCGACGGTGTGGTCGAACAGGCGTCGGAGGCCGAACTGGCGGACGCGGCGGCGCGCGCCGACATGACGGGCCTGTTCAACTGTCCCCACACGGGCGTGGCGCTGGCCGCGCTGGAAAAACTGGTCGCGCGCGACATCATTCAATCGCGCCACCGTGTCGTCGTGGTCAGCACGGCCAACGGTCTGAAGTTCACCGACTTCAAGGTTCAGTATCACGAGGGCAAGCTGAAAGACGTGCCGCGCCCCCGCTACGCGAACCAGCCGCACCTGTTGCCGAATGCCTATCCCGAAATCCGGGACACGGTGCGCCGTCTGCTGGACGAACAACCGCCGACCGTCTGATGACCTGGCGCGGGCCATGTGCCCCGCGCGTGCCGACGGCCCGTTTCGCTGGGCGGCTCCGCTTGTTGATTCCTATATTCAGCGGGGACGGTTCGTGTCACCTTTCGGCCGTGCATCTTCGCGGCGGCATCCCGTTCCTGGCGCTGGTCGCGCTGGGACACGCGTCGATGGCCGGGCAACCCGCGCCAGTACCAATACACATCGACTTCGCCGCTCCGGCCGGCTGTTCAAACGCTGGGGCGTTTTATGCCAGCGTTCTGGCGCGAACCGATCGCGTTCGGCGCGCGAAGGAGGGCGAGATGGGAACGACCTTCAAGGTGCGTTTGATGCGCGTCGGAGCCAGGGTCCACGGCGAGCTCAGTGTTACCGCCGCGGGCGGTGACAGGAGCGCGCGACGAGTCGACGGGGAGTCGTGTACGGAAGTCGTAGGAGTCCTTTCGCTCACGGTAGCCCTCTCCCTGGATCCGGCCGCGGGGTACCGAGCCAACCCGGTGGTGTCCGGGCCGCCGTTGTCCGGGGCGCCGACTGCGGCTTTGCCGCCCTCCGCTTTGCCTTCGCCCCCTGCGTCGCCCGGATCCGCGCCGCCCGCGTCAACGTCGCCATCGCCGACAACGCAGGTCGCCTCGCCCCCCGTCGCCTCGCCCTCTCCGGCGGTTTCCGCCGCCCGCCCGCCCGCGCAACCGGTGCCGTCCCCCACCGGATCGGTGGCCGAGCCATCCGCACCGCCCGCTGGGTCGCCACCAAGCACTGAGTCGGCGATCGCCACCGCGCAAGTCGAGACGCCGCGCCCGCCCGACGACCAGCCGCCCCGCGCAACCAGGGTCAACCTTGGTGCCAGGGCGCTGGTCGCGCACGTGGTGTCGCCGTACGTCAGTCTTGGCGGGGCGTTGTCCCTGGTGGTGACCAGCAGGCGAAGCGAGGAGGTGCCCCCGGCACTGGGCATCGCCCTGCTTCATGCGCCGAACGACTTTCTTGTGCCGTCCCCCGACGTCGTGGTGCGTTGGACCGCGCTGGCGCTGACCGCTTGTCCCCCGCTGGGGTTCGCGGGAAGGGTCCAGATTCAGCCTTGCGTGCTGGGTATGGGCGGGTGGTTGACCGCAACCGAGCGCGCGGTGGCGAATCCCCTGTCCGTAGGCCGCGCTTGGTGGAGCGCGGGCGCGGTCCTCCGTACCACCATTCCCGTCGGTGGTGGCTTCTCGATTGATCTGGATGTAGGGGCGACGGTCCCTGTCGTGAAGCGCCGCTTTATCGTGACCTCCCCCGACAGCACAGTGGGAGAAACGCCGTCTATCTCGGCCGTGGCTGGGATCGGGGTCTCTCGCAGCCTATAATTAGAGATGGCCTGTCTCCCCCGCGTGATCAGTTCGCCGGTGGGTGGGAATTGAAAACGAACCCAATGTCCATTCACCACTTGGCCTTCCGTGAAACCGCCCGTGGCGGTGGCACGCCTTCCGGCGGGGTGGCGGCATTGAGGTCGGCGGGGCCGCCAGTCTCGCCGCCGGCGCCGCTGCCGCTGCAAGCGGGCGGAGCTGGCCTGGCAACGCCGGCGCGAGCGCGGGAGCTGCGTCTGCGTGCCCTGGTCGATAACTACACGGACTTTCTGGCGCGCGTGTTGCGAAACGCGGGCATTTCACACGCGGACGTCGACGACGAGGTGCAACGCACGTTCATCATCGTGGCCAGGCGCCTTGACGAGGTGCGCCTGGGTTCCGAGAAGAGTTTTCTGCTTCAGACCGCGCTTCACCTGGCGGCCCATGCGCGGCGTTCCATGGCCCGGCGGCGCGAGGTTCGCGCGGACGAGGCTCCGGAGCAGATCGATACGCTGGCCACGCCCGAACAGCTGACCGATCAGAAGCGCAGCCGGCAGATGTTGGATCGGGTGTTGGACCAAATGGACGGCAGTCTTCGCACGGTGTTCGTGCTTTATGAGTTCGAGGAAATGAGCATGTCGGAAATCGCGGGTGTTCTCGAGATTCCAGCCGGTACCGTGGCGTCTCGTTTGCGTCGGGCCAGGGTTGATTTCCGCGAGCGCGTGAGTGTGATCGAGGGTGTCTTGAATGCCAGGGTGAAACCATGAGCGAACCGCGTCGGCTACGTGAGGAACGGGGAAGTGATCTGGAACGCGCGCTGTTGAACGCGGGCGTGTCGTACCGGGGCTCGGCCGCGACGCGCGCGAAGGCGTTGGCGGCGTTGGGTCTCGCGGGCTCGACGGCGGTCTTGGTGGGAGGTGTCAGCGCCGCCACGGCTACCGCGACCGTGTCGTCGGCCGCCAAGCTGGCGTTCGCGAAGGTCGTGGTGGCGGTTTCGTTGGCTGGCGTCGTCGCCGCGGTTCCGGTGGGTGCCTACGTGTGGCACCGGCTGCAGGCGTCCGCGCCGACGCGATCCGGTACCGGGGCCTCCGCCATCGGCG
>JANOJB010000203.1:0-17562 GCA_031407985.1 Pseudomonadota bacterium
ATCTCGGTGTCGACCACCAAGACTATTTGGGTCACTTGGGTGCACCCCGCCATGACCCCAACGCCCGCCACCAAAACGGCCAGGGCCGCGCGCAGTCCAGGGCTTGTTGAGGGGACGAGGGGGGAGATCATGGATTGAACCGCAAGGCCGATCGCATGCTGCTCCAAGAAGGCGCCCCTTGGCCTAACACCAATTGCGCGAACGGGGCGTCTGAAGTGACCCAATGACCTTGCACGGGCCAGAAGCCGCCCGATTTCCGGGCTCTTGCCAGCCACCGCCTTGACGCCGTGCCGTCCGACGCGGCATACATTCGCCTCCCTCGCCCAGCCGGTGTAGCTCAGTGGTAGAGCAACGGTTTCGTAAACCGTAGGTCCTCGGTTCAATCCCGAGCACCGGCTCCAAGAATTTTGGGGATTTCGTAGGCTCAGGCGGGCTTGGTCACGAAGCCGACGATGCGGCCGGGCTTGTAGATGAATTTCGCGATCGCACGCCCTTCCAGGTGTTTGGCCACGTTGGCGATTGCCAGCGCTGCCGCGCGCGCGTCCGACTCGGCGGCGTCGCGCGCGATGTCCAACGTCCCGCGCACCTTGCCGTCAACCTGAACACCGATGGTCACGGTGGCGTGCTGGGTCCGCGCCTCGTCGTAGGTCGGCCATGTCGCCTGAATCAGGAAGCCCTTCTCACCCAGCCGTTCCCAGGCCTCGTCGCCGATGTGCGGAGCGAACGGACCCAGCAGCTTGGTCAACGTCACCAGATCGTCGCGCGTCGCACCCGATGACGTCAGTTCATTCAGGTACTCCATCATGGCGGCGATCGCGGTGTTGAACTGCATGCGATCCAGATCGACGGTCACCCGCTTGATGGTGCGGTGCCTCAACGTCAGGTGGGGATCGCCGGCCGGTGCTTTTTCGGCGTCGAACTCCTCGATCAAACGCCAGATTCGTTTCAGGAAGCGATTGCAGCCCTCGATCGCCCGAGGGTCCCAGGGCTTGGGCAATTCGAATTCGCCCATGAACATTTCGTACAGGCGCATGACGTCGGCGCCGTATTCCCGGACGACGTCGTCTGGGTTGACGCCGTTCATCTTGGACTTGGCCATCTTCTCAACGGAATGCTTCAACGATTCGCCGGTCGCCCTCAGGACGGGCTGATCGGCGCGCCATTCGATGTCGCCAAGCTCTTGATAGCGGCCCATCAGATCCTGATACGAATAGGCCAACACGGTACCCTGATGGCGCAGCTTCTTGAACGGCTCCTTCGTGGTCACGACCCCCATGTCGAACAACACCTTGTGCCAGAAGCGCGCGTACAACAGGTGCAACACCGCGTGTTCGGCACCGCCGACGTACAGATCGACCGGCATCCACTGTTTTTCGACGGTGGCGTCGAAAATGCGGTCGGGGTTCCGCGGATCCAGGTAGCGCAGGTAGTACCAGCACGATCCCGCCCACTGCGGCATGGTGTTGGTCTCGCGCTTGGCGGGGCCCGCGCATGTGGGACAGGTCGTGGTGACCCACTCGTCGATCGCGGCCAACGGCGATTCGCCCGTACCGGTCGGGGCGTAGCCTTCCACCTCGGGCAGCCGGACCGGCAGGTCGGTTTCGGAAACGGCGACCGGCCCGTGTTGCGGGCAATGCACGACCGGGATGGGTTCGCCCCAGTATCGCTGGCGCGAGAAGACCCAGTCGCGCAGCCGGTAGCTGACGGTGCCCGTGCCCGCGCCGCGTGTCACCAACTCGGCGATGATCTTCTTCTTCGCCTCGGCCGTGGACAGACCGTCCAGTGTGCCCGAGTTGATCGCCACGCCATCACCTGTGAACGCCACGTCCGATGGTGCGACGGATCCGTCGGCGGGGGCGACCACCTGGATGATCGGAATGCCGAACTTACGCGCGAACGCGAAGTCACGGTCGTCGTGTCCGGGCACCGCCATGATTGCGCCCGATCCGTATGTCGCCAGAACGTAGTCCGCGATCCAGATGGGAATCTGCCGACCGTCGACGGGGTTGATGGCCATAGCGCCGGTGAAAACGCCGGTCTTGTCTTTTGCCAGATCGGTCCGCTCCAGATCGCTTTTGAATCGCGCCTGCTGTTGATAGGCCGCCACCGCCGCCCGCTGCTCGGGCGTCGTCAGTTCGGCGACCAACGGATGCTCGGGCGACAGGACCATGTACGTCGCGCCGAACAACGTGTCGGGCCGGGTCGTGAATACCCGGATTTCACGATCGGCGATGGGGCTGGCGCTTTTGAACACAACGTCGGCGCCTTCGCTGCGACCGATCCAGTTGCGTTGCATCGCCAGCGTGGATTCGGGCCAATCGACCTCGGACAAATCCTCCAGCAGACGGTCGGCGTAGCGCGTGATGCGCAGAAGCCACTGGCGCATCGCCTTGCGTTCGACCAGAGAGCCACAACGTTCACAGCGACCCTGGCTGACCTCCTCGTTGGCAAGACCGGTCTTGCACGACGGGCACCAGTTGATTGGGATCGTCCCTTCGTAGGCCAGTCCCCTCTTGAACAACTGCAAGAAGATCCACTGCGTCCATTTCACATAGCCGGGATCGGTGGTGTTGACCTCTCGATCCCAGTCGTACGCGAAACCCACCGAGTCGATCTGCCGGCGAAAGGTCGCGATCGCCTGTTCGGTGGTCACGCGCGGATGGATGCCGTGTTTGATGGCATAGTTTTCCGCCGGCAGACCGAACGCGTCCCAGCCCATCGGGTGCAGGACATTCCACCCCTGCATGCGTTTCCAGCGCGTGATGATGTCGGTCGCCGCGTACCCCTCGCAGTGGCCCACATGCAGACCGGCGCCCGACGGATACGGAAACATATCCAGCGCGTAGTACTTGGGACGCGTCGGATCGAAAGTCGTCGTGTGCAGGCCCGCGTCGCGCCAGCGCGCCTGCCATTTCGGTTCGATCGTCAGATGGTCAAATGGCATGTCTTGGCGAATCCTGGTGGCTGTTGGGAACGAAGCGGCAATATCGCACGCGCGCCACGAGGCGCGTGAAGATACGCGCAGGTCGGCGCGGTGTAAACATAACGCGTCCTACGCTTTGCACTTGATGCCCCTGCGCTCCAGGAGCGTGCCGTCATCGTTGCTGATTCGTCACCGATTTCGAGCGCGGGAAATCTTTTTGGCATTGGCGGTTTTTTTGTTGCATTCGACTGGTGCGTGCATTAGTTCGCTTCCTCATGAAGACCGCACGAAATCTTCCAAGGCACGCTCCATCGGGTGGATTGTGGAGGTTCTGCATGGAGCGTCTCCGAGAGCTCCGCGGAGCCGACACGCGCGAACGTGATCTCGCGAACATCCTGGGTTTCGAACACTCGCGCGCCGTGCGCTGGAAAGAAGGCCAGATGTACGTCGATCGCGCCGAGTACCTGGTGCGGTTGGCCGACGCGCTTGAGGTCGACACGATGTTACTGGTGAATCTTGCCTCGGGCTCGGTGAACGTCGAGCAGGCCCAAAGGCAACTGCAGCGGGTCGGCCGCGGTGCCGCCGATGATGCCAAGAAGCGCAAAGGCGGGGCGGCGACCGGTGGGACAAGCCCCGGGAATCGCGTCGACACCAAGATCGACAAGGTCGACAAGATCGATCCTGTGGATCTGGCGGCCGATGCCGGTCAGTTCGCGACCGACGCGGCCCGGTTGGAGAGCGCCAGCCGCGGCATCGTTTTGTTGATCGCAGCGAACGGTGAAGGCCGCGAACAGTTCGCGGAGGCCATTAACCGTCACGCCGACGTCGGTGGTTTGGTGGCGACCGGCCTTGCGGTGGGCATCAGTTTGGCTGAGCGGTATCGCCCCGAGCTCACCTTCATCGATCTAGGCCTGGCGAATGTGCATGCTTTCGATGCGATTCGCGTGATATCGGCCTTGTCGACGCGAGCTGGTCGCCGTTGTCGCGTGGTCGCGGGCACGTCGAACGTCACCGACGCCATCGAAAAGCCCGCCCTTATGGCGGGCGCGGCCAACGTCGCTTTGTTCCCATTCGCCGATCACCTCTTCGCGGGCGAAATGGATCGTTTGGAAGAGCGCCTCGGTCCGCGAAAAGTGGCGAAAAAGTAGCGCGCGCGGGGCGTGCCACGTTCGGTGCTGGCGTCGGTGGGCTGTCGCGCTGACGCCCGAAGCGCCTATCGGATCGTCGCCGAGTCGCGGTATGAGAACCCATGAGGCGTGAGGCACTTGCCTACCTGGCATGTCCGAACTGTGGGTCGGTACTGACGTTTGCCTCCGTGGGGGCCGAGGATGGCGAACACGTCATGCAGGCCGAGCTGGTTTGCGCGGCGGGCACGTGCCGGTTTCCGGTCAAGGACGGGGTTCCGATCCTGGTACGCGGCAACGTCGATGCGGTAAAGACCGAGACAGCGGCTCGTTTCGCCGAGGAATGGACGCGGTGGACGGATCTGCGCGGGTACTACGAAGCACAGTTTCTGGCCTGGATTGCTCCCGTGACCCGCCAGGATTTCGCAGGCCAGGTGGTGTTCGAAGGCGGGTGTGGAAAAGGCCGTCACGCCGATCTGGTAGCGCGATTCGGTGCGAAGGCCGTTGTCTCTGTGGATCTGGGCGAAAGTGTCTTCGTCGCTTTCCAGAACACCCGCGATCTTCCGAACGTGCACATCGTGTTGGGCGATCTGACCCATCCGCCGGTGCAGCCGGTGTTCGATTTGGCGTTTTCCGTCGGGGTGCTGCACCACATGCCGCAACCGGAGATCGGCGCGAAGAGCGTCGCGTCGGTGGTTCGTGACGGCGGTCGGGTGGTGTACTGGGTCTACGGCCTCGAGAACAACGAATGGATTACGCGCTTCGTGGATCCGGTTCGGCGGTCCATCACCTCCAAGATCCCCTATCGCGCTCTGCGCGCGCTGTCCGCGGTTCCGGCCGCGTTGATTTGGGCCGCGATCAAGCTCTTCTACAGCCCCGGGCCCCACGGCACGGGGCCCCGCCATCTTCCCTACGGTCAGTATTTTTCATCGATGCGGCACTTTCCCTTAGATGAACTGGAGCTGATCGTGTTCGATCAGCTGGTGACGCCGGTGGCCTATTATTTGTCGCGGGCCGAGGTCGAAAGTTGGTTCGCGGGTGACGCCTGGCAGGACGTGCAGCTGCGCTGGCACAACCAGATGAGTTGGACGGCGACCGCGACCGTCCTGCGCCCCGCGCCATAGTCCCAGTCAGAAGCTGGGAAGAAACGAAATCAGCACCACGAACGACGGACGTCGAATCTGCATCTGCGGATCGCCCGGCGGCCCCAAGGAATGCTGTCCGAAGCAAACGCGGTCGTGACGATTCAATGGTACCGCCACGTCAACCGACAACATCTGCTGGTAGACGCCGAAGGCATCGTGCAGCACGCGAAAGGTGTACCCAACGTCATAGAAGACGTCGTTCCGACCGACGCTCAGATCGTCGCAAGACGTGACGATGCCGGTTTCGAAGAACAGATTTCCACCGAACCCCCGCACCGACGTGAAATGCCCCAGGTTCCAGTCGAGATCGCTGACGTACCGGTTGCGCAGTTCGATGCGGCCGACCGCGCGTCCGCGACCGAACAACTCGCCCGCCCCGTACCCGCGTAATCCGCCGGGTCCACCGATCTGTCCCAGTTGCGATCGCACCCGGATATCTCCGAAGGTCACGCCCCCTTGAAGATTCATCGCCAACACATGTCCGGGCAACAGTTCGAACAGCCGCAGCAACTCCACGCCGGTGCCAAACTGTGACAACTGCTCGCCGGTTTCCAGTCCGGTCAGTGAATAGTGGACGCCGAAGCCCACGCCGATGGCGCGCCACGGATCGATGAAATAGTCGCGATCGTCGTGGTCAAAAAACAGGCTACCCGACAGGCGCCATTTGGGGCGCAGCGATTCGGTGCTGGCGACGCCGAACGCCGGGTTCGGCAGCGACGCGGCCACGCCCACCCCCACCCCGCTGGCCAGCCGGTTGCGGTCGGCCTGGCGTCCGAACATCCGTGTGTAGGCGGTTTGCAACCCGAAGTTGGTCGACAGGGAATGGTGGGCCAGCAGCAGCACCGAATTGCGCAGGTCATGCTGTGGTTTCAATGTGACCACCGCGGCAATCGATGCTGTGAGCGACGTGACGTCCAGCAGCGCTCCGAACCCGCTGTAAATGAATCTCCACTTCTTCGGATCGCGGTTGTCCGTCAATGGATCGTCAGCGGTGCCGAGAGAGCCGATGGCGCTTTCGACCAGACGTCGGCGCGGATCGACCTCGACCGACGCAAGACCGGCCGGCAGGTCCAGTTCGAACCGGTGTTTCGGGCCTCGTTCTCTCCAAGCCAGATCGTGGTTAACGCCCGCGCGATCGACGACACGGACCTCGACCGGTTCCAGTAGGTCGGCGCCCTGGCGTTCCACGTCGATGGTCACATGCACGCCGAAACCCAGTCGGGGTAAAGCAGTCGTGCGCACTGAAGACAACCGGTAGTTGACGCGCGGGGGTGGGCCCGTCAACCACTGGCGCCAGAACCAAGTCATATCGGCGCCAAACACGCGCGCGGCTGCCTGGCGCAGGGGAACGCGTTCACCCAACAGCGTTCGACCGAGACGGTTCATGCCTGGGGCGCCCAGCAGGTCCAGAAGTTTGGCGTAGATCAGCCGACCCCCGCTGCGGCCATGCGAGAAGCGACGAACGTCGTCGCGGACGACGTCGCGATCGATCGGATCCCCAAAGTAGCTGGATGATGACGCCACCAACGGCGCGTAGATCAATTGATCGACGGCGGGGATGAACGAAAGGGGGCGCAGCAGATCGCGCGCGAACTCGAGGCGCCGAAACTCGCGGAGGGTGAACACCTCGGTCAGATAGACGGCCATCACTTCGGTGGACACATCCACGTCGGGATCGGGTTCGATGCGCCGAAGCGCGCGTCCGACCACCGAGCCCAGGATCGCGCGAATCAACTCCAGACGATGGAACTTGCGTAGGCGCTCGATGGGAAAGATCTCGAACAGCCGATCCGATACCAGGAGCACGTTGCCGTGCACCTGGACCAGTTCGTGACGAAGGGGGGCCTCGATCAGGGTCAGCGGTCGCTGGGCGTCCCGGTCCGCCGGATCCAGTCCCAGTTCGGCGGCGAAATCCAACGCGCGGCGTGTCGCGTCCAGGATCAGCCCGGCGCGGTCCTCCCGCACGTAGGGCAGGATTTCGTGCTGGGAGGAAGGCGGACGTGCCCCGCGATGAAACAAACGCGCCTTGAAGCCACCCGCGGCGATGTCGTCCGCTCCCAGATCGTGATCGGTGACGATCGTGACGTAGGGGACGTTGGTTCCCTGGGCGGTGATCGGTGCACCCGCGCCGCGCGCGTGGACATCGCCCACCAGAACATCGGTTCCCGGCGGGACTACGACGCTGGCTATAAAATCAATCCGATCGGGCGCGGCATCGGCCTCGAATCCGTCGGGACCCAGATGAAGCGGAAAGGGATAGAACCCGCCCATCATGCGACATTGCGTGCCCGTGCAGCCGAATCCTCCCAGGCGCACCGGAATCTCGGTCGCAAAATCCAGATCCACCTCCGCTGCTTGTCCGGGAGGAACGGCCGACGGAAGAGACAGACGCAGGATGGTGTTGCGTCCGGCGGACGACGTTTCAATAGCGACGGGCGCCGTGGTGGTTCCGACACGCGCGGCGGTGATGCGCGTGGACGCCGGCGAGAATCCATTCGGATAGAGCCAGTGAAAATTCACGTCGCCCAGTGCCTCGGGTCGGTCGCCTAGGCGGTTGGGATACAGCCACAGGCGAACTTCGGTGAACGGGCGTGAGCTGGTGTTGGGGATCAGCCAGCGGACAGTTCCCGTCACTTGTCGTGCCGCGGGATCCATGACCGCCGTTAAATGAGCTTGAGTCCGCGGGACGACCGCGACCACGGCGGCGTGGGTGGCCGCTGGTGTGGCGGTGAAAGCAATCGCGGCGACGGCAATCGCCGCCAAGGCAATTCGCGACGGGCGGCGCATCTAGGGATCACCGGTCGCGGATGGGACTGACGGTGACGCCACGCTTGGTATTTGGCCGGTGACGCTTGTCGTGTGCACGGTGGTGGCGGCATCGGCGCTGGTGGATTCGGAGACGTCACCGTAGTCGACGCCCGCCTTGCGTACGTAGGCAGCGATGGGGGTCTTGACCGCGCCCATGATGCGTCCCTCGGCGATCGTGATGGGGATCGGCTTTGCCAACTCGTAGTAGTAACCACGGGTCAGCAGTTCAAAGGCATAGCTGTTTTCGTCGACCACAAGCTTGCGCTTCAGGTGAAGGGGCACGGAGCCCATACGCCGAAATGACTGTCGGCGCAGTACGAAATCGAACAGGCGCACGGCCCGGTTGTTCACCAGGCGGTGACATCCATGCGAGAACCGCCGTGCGATAGACGTGTAATCCACCGAGCCGTGGGTTCGGATCTGGTTGTCGAACCCGCGCCGGTCGATGTGAATCGCCATCACCAGACCATAGGCTGATTGAAATCCCGGGCCCATCACGTCGGTATTGACCACGATCTCGGGGCCCTTGTCGCGATCCAGAACCTTGCGTGTCAGCAGATCTTTTGCCGGCGTGGCGTCGGGCGGGATCCACACGGGGCCGGCCACCACGTTCCTCCAGAAGCGGGGGCCCACGTCGCTGTTTTTGTACTTGTAGTAGACCTTCCCGTTCGCGTGCAGCTCGCTGCGCCAGGAGCCGATGGTCGTGCGCCAGCGAACAAGAGGGATCTTCTGATTCCGCCAGGTCACGAACATCGTCAGGTGGGGAAAATGATCGCGGGCCTGCTGCGCGGCACGCCCTCGGGCGTCGAACGGGAAATCGTACCAGACGTCGCCCCGGTCGATTTCCACCGACAGGTCCATGCGGGGTCCGTAGTACGGGGGCAGGGCGGGTGCGTGAAAGGCGACCTTCAGGCTGGCCAGCCCATCAGGCCCATGTTGTCCCAAGAATTCCACAAGGTCGGTGGCCGTGTGGACATGGATGCTGTCCAGCAGCGTGTCCACGTGGACACCGATCAAATCGGGGACCGCGCGGCGATTGCCGGTGTCGGCGCCGGCGCCGGTTTTGTCGCCGGTTTTGTCGTCATCACGGTCGACGTAGGTCGCGGGGTGTTTGCCCTTCGCGGTCGAGCCGTCCTCCAGAATGCCGGCCGCGTCGGCCACGCGTTCGGCCACGATTCGCCGGAACGTATCGAGGTCAAGCTCCAGTGCGGGACGTGACAGCGCCGCCAGGGTTTCGCCGCCCGCGGAGATCGAGGCCCAGCCGAAGATGTCGTTTTTCCGTTCCCAATCCGCCAAGGCCTCGTGTGTCGGCAGGTCGAACATTCCCGGTGTGTAGCGGCTGCGTGGCGACAGCAGTCCCTCGCATACCAACCGAGCCTGAACCGCCCGAACCGCTCGTACCCGCTCCTGGCCGCGGATCGTGCGATCGAGTCGCGCGCGAAGCTTTGGATTGGGGTCGTCCCGCAGCACCGCCAGCGCCCCCGCCCGATCGCCGGTCTTCCATGTCGCGGGCGGCGTTTCAGCGTCGGCCGTCCCCGCGTCACCACCGGACGTCGCGGGCGGCGTGGTCGCGGCGGCCTCGCGGCGCGCGAACTCGCCATCCAGCCAGGTGGCGTCCCGCAGCGCCTCGGCGTGCTCCCTTCGGGCGTGCTCGCGGTCCAGGTACCCGACGTTCCCCGTGAAGTCCGCAAGACCGCCGACATCGACCTGGGCATCACACGCTTGCCGCTCGGGCCTCATGTCCTCCTGGACGCGTGTGCGCAGCACGGAAAGGGTGGGGGGAATCCCAAACGGTTCGATGAAGTTGTGTTCGCCCCAACGTGCCTTCCGTCCATCGGCGTTGATGCGATCGTTGGCCAGTTCGATGAACGTATTGCGATAGCCGTTCGGCTTGGGCACGTCGGATCCCGCGGCCGTCCCATCCTGGAAAATGAACGGAGCCCATGCATCGCTCAGATCAACCACCAGCATTCCGGCCGCGCGCGCGTCGGAGCCCGCGACCTTCGCGGCAGTGGAAGACTTCTCGTCGTACACGTACGCAGCTTCCGCAGCTTCCGCATCTTCCGCCCGGAGTGCGGGCAGCGCGGGCCGGGGCGGTCGCGCCGGCGGAGAGGCGACTACGCCGCCATCGGCGGCCGTCGATGTGACCGGTGCGGGAGCCTTGGTGCGCGCGCAGCCTGGCGCCAGCGTCATCGTCATCACGCCGGCCAGCAACGGAAGGCCGCCTCGTTTCACCGCCCGATGATAACCGGAGATCGTCGGACCCGCGCTCCGGGGCTGGCTAATCCCTGAAGTTGACGAACTGCAGATCGATTCCGAAATCGGTGCGCTTCACCAGTTGCATGGCCGCCTGAAGGTCGTCCCGGTTCTTACCGGTCACACGCAGTTCGTCCCCCTGGATCTGGGCCTGCACCTTGATCTTGGCGTCCTTGATCGCCTTCACGATCTTCTTGGCCGTTTCGCTTTCGATGCCTTGCTTGATTTTCACCAACTGCCGGACGGTCTGTCCCCCCGCCGCCTCGACGTCGCCCGGATCCAGGCAGCGCTGGGAAACGTTCCGCTTCGCCATGCGTTCGCGCAGCACGGTCAACGTCGCGACCGCGCGCGGTTCGTCCGACGTACGAACCGTGATGCCGTCCGGGCCCCGTTCCAGCGATGTGTTGGTGCCCCGAAAATCGTAGCGTTGTGAGAGTTCCTTCTGGGAGGTGTTGATGGCGTTGTCCAACTCCATCAGGTCAACCTTGGACACTACGTCGAACGAAGGCATGGTCGGGCTCCAGATCGGGAAAATGGAGACGGGCTACGGCGCCGCGGGCCGGTAGCCGGGTGAGTTCGCCGGGGTAGCCCCGTTCCGGGCCGCCCTGTCAATGTCCGCGGCCTTCTGCGCGGCGAATCTCATCCGCTCCTCGATGTGCAGCCAGGTTGGGCCCACCCGGCCGACGACCCATTCCAGGGCGCGAAAAAGGCGGAGTCCGTTCAGCACCGGGTTCATCCAGCCGACGGTAATGCAGTAATGCTTATCGTGGGGAGCCGCGTGATGAATCTCGTGGTGCCGCGGAGACAGGATCAACCCCCACCGCTGCAGAACGCGCGCGGTCGCGGGTGGATGATCGCCGTGCGCCCACTTGTGAAATTGGTTCGTGGCCACCACGAACACGCCCATGAAAGCCACGAAGGTCGACGTGAAGAACCCGAAACTCTCGTGGTCCGGCATCAGAACGAACGCGATCGACAGTGGTGCCGACATCACGATGCAGTTGTTGCCGTTGGTCTCGATGAAATCGTGCCGCGTGATGGCCTTTTGATCGGTGTGATGTTCGCGAAACGGACGGATGAAATGAGGACCCACGAAAAAAAGCCGTTCCGTTCCCACTGTGTCGCCGGCCCAATGAACCACGCCGGAGAGGACGTCGGTGGCGACGTAAGCGGTCAGCCCGGTCAGAACCAGGTTGACCCAGCCACCGGACGAATGGATCGTGCGCGTGATCTGAACGCAAAAACCAGCCAGCAACGCGAACACGACGACGATACACAGGGTCTCCAGTGTCCGGTGTCCGCGCGCATATCCATACGCCGTTTTCGTTTTGGAATTCATTCTGGAATTCCCCGGCATTCCAGGGCACGAAGGCGGTCTCGCCCGGTTTCTACCACGATCCAAGCTTACGATCTTTTCGGGGCCCGTGCGCCTACGCGGTGCATTGGGCACCCGGCGTATGGGGCCGGCCGGCGGTTCGCACCGACGCTGCGCGGTGCGCATGCTACCCTTTCACAATGACCAGGGCGGAGAACATTCCCGCCGGATTTACCCCCGCGAAACAGATTGCGGGGACGGTGGTCTTGGCGGTGGTCGTGTTTGCGGCGGCCGCGTTGTTGGCGCGGGGCGCCTCCCCTTGGGCTTGGCTGTGTCTGCCCGCGTTCTGGGTGTTCGCGAATTTCTTCGAGTGGACGGTTCACCGCTTTCCCATGCATCGGCCCATGTTCCCGCGGGTGATGTATCGAAACCACACGCTGATCCACCACGGTGCCTTCGACGAAAAAACGATGGCGATGGACAATGCCCGCGAGCTGTCCCTGATCATGATGCCCTGGTACACGATCATGATGCTTCTGGTCGCCGCGTCGCCGGCCGGGATCTTGGCGGCGCTGGTAGGTGGTCTTCCCTTGGTGGGAATCTTCTATGTGGGGGCCCTCAGCTACTTCCTGTTCTACGAAACCGTGCATGCCCTGTATCACGTCGCACCCGAACGACTGATCCGCTTCGGCATCGGGGGCGTGGGTCTGTTCGCGAAGATGCGCGCCCACCACGCGCACCATCACGTGCGCCGGCGGATGGCGCACGTGAACTTCAACGTTACTGTGCCGCTGGCCGACTTCGTTCTGGGGACGCGCGAACGCCCGGACTTGACCCCGATGGCCCAGTCGGGGTCCGCCGCTTCTGCCGACCAAGTCGCTTAGGGCGCTTGAACTTCCGGGGAACGGACTACTTGATGCTGGGCGCCAGCTTGGTCGCCTCGGCCTTGGTGCAGACCTTGGTCGAAGCGTTCACGCTGACGAAATAGCCCTTGCCGGGCATCCACAGTCCGGTTGAATTCAGGATCATCGGCGCGGCTTTTGCCGACTTGGCCTTGTCAGCCAGGTAGGCCTTGCCGATTTTCTTCCACGAGAAGAACGGATCGTTCGGCGACGATGGGACCTCTTTTTGCGCCGGCGTGTAGATCTGAACGAAGGTGTCTTCGGGTTTTTCGCCCTCCACTTTGAATACGTATTTGCACGTCTCCTTCGATCCGACCTCGCCCAGGAAGGTCGCGTCCGATTCGCCACAGGTCTTGAAGATCGCATCCTTCGTCAGGTGGGCCGTGACCGCGGGATCGCAGCACTTGCCGCTTCCGAAGACCTTGCAGTTCGTGGGCGCGACCGATCCGGCGGCGCCCACGGCACCACCGGCGGCCGGTGCGGCTGCCTTGTCCGCAAGCGCCTGGCGGGCATACCCCGCGCCGAAGGTCAGCGTCGCGGTCAGGGCCATGATCGAGGAAAGGTGCTTGCGAATCGTCATACGGTCCTCCTGGGATGGGGCGGTCGGCGGCGATGAAACAGATGGGGGCCGGCAGGATTGGTGCTGGCCAAATTATCACAGGCCAAGCCCTTCCAAGGGGCCGGCCCGGGAGATATCCCGAGATCGTTCAGTGCGCGCGAGATGGTTGACACCCCACGGCCTCGCAGGTAGATCACCCCCGCGCGAAGGCGGCCGGCCCGGCGACCGAACTTCTCGTCCGACAGTTTACCGTCGGTGACAATTGGGGTGGTAGTTAAGCTGGTTATAACGCCGCCCTGTCACGGCGGAGGCCGCGGGTTCAAGTCCCGTCCACCCCGCTGAAGTACGTGCCGACGATGAGTCGGAAATTGGGTCCCCGTAGGGTGGGCCTCACACTGCCCTTCGAGGTAGCCGACAGATTCGATCGACTCAGGGGAGATCCCGCAGGTGGTTGCCGTCGCGGGTGGCAAGCGCCAGTCGATGGCCTGAGCGGACGACGACGGCGTGAAGGGCACCGGGACGCTGTTCCTATTCGAGGAGGCTCCGGAGCATCCAGGCCGTCTTCTCGTGCATCTGCATGCGCTGCGTGAGCAGGTCGCAGGTGGGCTGGTCGTTCGCGCCCTCGGCGGAACGGAATACGTCGCGCGCAGTGCGCGCCACGGTCTCGTGGCCTTCAACCAGGCGTCGAATCATGTCTGTGGCCGTCGGGATACCGTCGTCTTCCTTGATCGCGGAGAGCTGGGCGAACTGCTTGTAGGTGCCGGGCGCCGGCAAGCCGAGGGCGCGGATGCGCTCGGCGACGAGATCGACCGCAAGCGCGAGCTCGTTGTACTGCGTCTCGAACATGAGGTGCAGGGTCTGGAACATCGGACCGGTAACGTTCCAGTGGAAGTTGTGGCTCTTGAGATAAAGCGTGTAGGTGTCCGCGAGCACACGCGACAGGCCGCCCGCGATTTCCTCACGCTTGTTCGCTTCGATGCCGATGTCGATCTTCATTTTGGTCTCCATCGGTTCACCTTACTCCGGATCTCGCGGAGCGGAATGTCGGACCCGGTAAGTGCTGACGCGGAATACTCTGTAAAGCATCCAGCGGCGTGGCGAAGGGGGCCAACGCGGCGTCGGGCGCGAGGAGTATGCTCCCCGCATTCTCGAGCACTCCTTTATTCATGCGGCGGGTGTCGGCCCGGCGACGGAGCGCAGGCTCTGGAACGCGGGCGTGCGGGACTGGGAGTCGTTTCTCGACCTTCATCGCGACGGCGTGTTGCCGCAACGCGGACTCGGGCGCATCGCTCCGCTGGTCAAAGAATCGAAAGACGCGTTGGCCTGCCAGTCCATCGAGTTCTTCGCCGAGCGACTTCCCCCGCGCGAGCAATGGCGGCTTTATCCGGACTTCAGCGCGCGGGCAGCGTTCGTGGACATCGAGACCACTGGACTGAGTGCCGGGTACGATCAGATCACGGTGATCGGTCTTTACGACGGTGACACGTTTCGCGCGTTCGTACGCGGAAAGGACCTTGACCAGTTTCCGGCAGTCGCCGCGGGGTACGCATTGCTGGTCAGCTACAACGGCTCGACCTTTGATGTTCCGTTCCTGCTAGCGACCTTCCCCGGCTTCCGTCCCCGCGCGCACCTTGACCTGCGATACCCGTTGCGCCGTCTGGGGCACAAGGGCGGACTCAAGGAGGTTGAGCGCGGGCTGGGAATCCACCGGCCCGACCACGTGCGAGAGGTCGACGGATTCGAAGCGATTCGGCTATGGGGTGAGTACCTGAGAGGGCGGCGCCAAGCCCTGGATTTATTGGTCGAGTACTGCCGCCACGACGTCGTCAACCTTCTGACGCTGGCGCGAACAGTGACGACCGAAATGCCGAGGGTGGTGGGATTCTCGTCAGCGGCCGACTGACCGCTGGGCCGTTTCCGGGCATATTTTTCCGGGATATTTTCGGTGTTGGCGTGCTCACCTGATATTCTTGAGATGTGCCGAAGCCAAAATCCAAGTCCCCATTGTCGAAACGACCCAAGTTGACCCGGACGCAGCCCAGGATCGCCAAGCTGGGGTCATTGGCCAAGTTCGCGCGCAAGCTGGCCGATCGCATGCAGGGCAGCCGCGGGAGTGGGCGTTCGAAACGCCCTGCAACGTCGCTGGCCCTCGCCGGGTGGCGGCCGGCGCGCACCACTGCGGCCGCGGGTGCACTGGCGGGAATCGCCGATCACGTCATGCGCATGCGGCTGCCGAAAGCAATGGAGGCGATGGAGATCGCGCTGTTGTCTCGGGCGATGGAAGAGGCCGGTGGGAACATCACCGCAGCGGGCCGGCTTCTGGGAATTCACCGGAAGGCCGTCGAGCGCGCGCTGGTCAAGCACAAGTTGGGAAGCAGCAGCATGCGCCGTCGTGGGCGTCCGCGCCGCAAGCGCTGACCGGGTCACGACCGCCGACCCTCGGCTGTCGCCCCGTAAGCGTCAGCCGGTTGCGACCAGACGCTCGGCCTTTTGCGCCGGCGCGCGATGATCGTTTGCAATCCACCCCGGCAGGTGACAGGAAGCCGTCATGGCCTACGATTTCGAGAATCCCGATCCGGTCGTGCTGCTTCGTCAGGCGTTCGATTGGATGCGGCGGTCGCTGCGATTCGTGGTGCTGGCCGGGTTGGCGGTTGTCGTGCTGATCGCGGCGCTCACATCGTACTATCAGGTCAACGCTGATTCCGTGGCCGTCGTGACCCGGTTTGGGCGTTTCGTCGGAACCACCAACCCCGGTCCCCATTTCAAGCTGCCGTTCGGCATCGACAACGTCATCAAGGCCCCGGTCGAGCGGCAACTGAAACAAGAATTCGGTTTTCGCACCACGGTACCGGACATTCGCAGCAGCATGTCGCGGGATGAAAAGACCCACGCCGAGTCGCTGATGTTGACGGGCGATCTGAACGTCGCCAACGTTGAGTGGATCGTTCAATACAAGATCGCCGATCCCTACAAGTACCTGTTCAAGGTGCGCGACGTCGAGGAGACCTTCCGGTTGATGACCGAGGCGGCGATGCGACAGGTGGTCGGCGACCGCAGCGTCACCGAGTTGTTGACGGTGGGCCGCGAATCGATCGCCGCTGAGGCGAAACAGTTGTTGACCGACCTGAACAAACGATATGACACCGGCATCGCCGTTCAGCAGTTGGTCCTGCAGAACGTCGATCCGCCCGAACCCGTGCGTCCATCGTTCAACGAGGTCAACCAGGCCATCCAGGAGCGCGAGCGCGCCATCAACGAGGCGTGGACCGAGTACAACCAGGAGATCCCACGCGCAAGTGGCCGCGCTCTGCAGAAGATTCAGGCCGCCGAGGGTTATGCCGTCGACCGCGTGAACCGGGCCAAGGGCGAGGCACAGCGGTTCATCGCGCTGCACGAGGAATACAAGAAGGCACCCGACGTCATGCGCACGCGGCTGCATCTGGAGACGCTGTCGGCGATTCTGCCGGCCGCGGGGCGCAAGGTGATCCTGGACGAAAACGCGCGCGGGGTTTTGCCGTTTCTGTCCCTGGACAAGACCCTGGGGGAGGTAAAGCCATGACCCGCGTCAGGTTGGTGGGCGGCGTCATCGGCACGTTGGCGCTGATACTCGGTTGGTCCAGTTTCTATACGATTGCCGAAACCGAGCAGGTGATCATCACGCGGTTCGGGGAGCCGATGGGACGGCCCATCACCGAGGCTGGTCTGCACCTGAAGGTTCCGTTTGTTCAGGACGTAAACCGGTTCGAGAAGCGCTGGCTGGAATGGGACGGCGACGCGAATCAGGTCCCCACCCGCGACAAGAAATACATCTGGGTCGACACCTACGCGCGCTGGCGGATTTCGGACGCGTTGCAGTTCTTCCAGGCCCTGCGCGACGAACGCGGCGCCCAATCGCGGTTGGACGACATCATCGACGGCGAGACGCGCAACGTGATCGCCAACCACAACCTGCTGGAGGTGGTTCGCAGCAACAACCGCGTTTTCGAGAAGGGGGATGAGGTGGAGGATGTCGTGGGCGAGGAGGTCAAGCGCGAGGTTCAGCACGGTCGCAACAAGATCACGCGCCTGATCTTGGAACGGGCCGCGACCGTCATGCCCGCGTACGGCATCGAACTGGTGGACGTGCAGATTCAGCGCATAAACTACGTCAACGACGTTCAGGCGAAGGTGTTCGATCGGATGATTTCCGAGCGAAAGCGCATCGCCGATCGCCACAGGTCCGAGGGGCAAGGCAAAAGCGCCGAGATCCGCGGCAAGAAGGAACGCGAGCTCAAGGTCATCGAATCGGACGCCTACCGGCGCTCGCAGGAGATCATGGGCCGCGCCGACGCTGAAGCGGCCGGCATCTACGCGGCAGCCTACAACCGCGATCGGGACCTCTACCGGTTCAACCGCACCTTGCAAGCCTATCGCGACACGATCGACGAGGACAGCTGGCTGATCCTCTCCACCAGCGCCGAGTTCTTCCGCTACCTGGGCTCATCCGCCGGCGCCGCGCGCCGCAAGTAGCGGTCAGCAAGATCACGCGCG
>JANOJB010000247.1:0-12327 GCA_031407985.1 Pseudomonadota bacterium
ACGTCTCGGAGCTAAACTCGAAAGCACCGCATCGAACAGATACGTGGTTCCTGTACCTGGCCCCGTAGACATGCAATACCCGCGCGGGACACCCGAGGTCACGCCGTACTTCGTCTGCGGCAGGATCACCTGTCCTGTCGAAGCTACCCTGGCAACGAAGAGTTCTCCCGTGAGAGCAGTTTGCGAATGTACTGCGAACGCCTCGCCGTCCCAGCCGACGTGAGCCAGGCCATAGGTACCCGAATTCCACCCGAGTTCGACGTGGATCCTGGTCGCATCGTCGTCGAGGCGTCCGATAAACAGCGACGCGGTCCGCTGGTCCAGGCTAGCGGCGAAAGCATCACCGTCGCTGGCGCCGATTGCCTGGATGGCCCCCACGTTCGACGTGACGTCGGCGGTAGATACCAGGGACCGGGGCCGAAAGGCGGCACGGCAAGCAACTATACAAGCCAGGCCCGAATGCCGTTCCGGACATTCGAGCCAAAGGGGGCACGCCCGTTGTCGTCGCGCGCTACGGCAGCCGGTACGCGGCCAGCGGCAGACCCAGTTCGACGACTCCGTCGGCCACGAATCCAGCCATGATGCGCGCGCCCCCCTGCTGAAAGTGGGTCCCGTCGTTCAGTAAGTAAAAATCGGCCTTGGCCGCGATACAACCAATCATGTTGATGTAAGCCAGCGTCTTGGCGTTCAGATCGATCAACGCCGCGGTCTTCGCCGTGGCGACGGTCTTCATCGCATTCGAGTAACCGAGAAGGCCGTTGCCGAAGCTGTGGCTGTCGCCCGTGCACGACGCACGCGGCGGTGGCGTGACCAGAATCGGGATCCCCTGTTTGCCGCGCGCGCCGTCGATGAACTGCTCCATGTACGTTTGAAATTCCGTCGTGCTGACGTAGTAGGGCTCGCCGTCGGCGTAGGTCGCATTCATGTTGCCGTCGTTGGTTCCGAACTGAACCAGCAGGTAGTCGCCCGGCTTCATCGCGTTCAGGATGGTGGTCAGGCGGCCCTCCCCGATGAAGCGGCGCGAACTGCGTCCGCCGATGGCCTGATTCGAAACCCTGACCTGCGTGTTGAAGTATCCGGCAAGCATTTGCCCCCAGCCCGCCTGCATGTTGGCGGCGTTCGCCGCATAGTTCGACGCGGTCGAATCGCTGGCGATGAAAACCGTGACCGGACCGCCAGCGCCGGCGGATCCCGTGCTGCCACCCGTGGCGACCCGACCACCCGCGCCGGTTCCCGCGGCGCCGCCGCTGCCGGCACGACCAGCGGTGGCGGAACCGCCTCGGCCCCCCATCGCGTTGGCGCCGCCCGTGCCGACCGCGCCGGCGCTACCAGTCCGACCGCCCGTCGCGGCAGCGCCGCCGCCGGTGCCCGCACCGCCGCCGGTACCCGCGCCCGTCGAACCGCCCGTGGCGGCCGGACCCGTGCCACCGCTCCCCAATGTACCGCCAACGCCGCCATCGAAGCTCGCGCCGCCGGTTCCGCTCGGCCCGGCGCCGCCGGTTCCCGAAAGGCCGCCGCTGCCAACCGTGGTTCCTCCCGTCCCGCCTGACGTGGGATTTCCAGCCGCGCCGCCGGTACCAGCACCTTCCCCCTCTTCGCCGGGAGCACACCCGACAGCTACCGAGAGCAGCGCACCCATCAACAGCACTGCGATTCTGGTTAAGACAGGGATTCCGATGCGCATGGTTCTGCCTTCCGAGGATGTACGCGCGTCGCCACCCTAAGACCGGGTGCGCCGAAGGAAAGGGAAATCAAAGGTAGGTGCGGCCCGAACGAACGGACCCTAACCTCGGCGGCGCGCATGCAACGCGCGAACAACGACCCGGGCAACGCGAAGTCGTAACGCGGACGGCCCGCGGGTCGCCCGCGTTGCCTTCGTCAGGGAGCGCAGGTGAAGGGGCCCGGAATGTCCGAGGCGACCCACATCGGATTGGCGGTGTTGGCAGCCGCGCAACGCATCCCACTGACCGCTGGACAAACACTCAGGCGATGACCGGCGACCGCCCTGACGTCGTCGGTGAACGTGCCCGCGCCCTCGGCGAACCGGTAGTACGCGACCAGCCCCGGCTCGGTCCCCCTAAGCACCACCTTCATATCGCGCGCGACCTCCGCGGGCGTCCGCGCGACCGACCAGATCCGAACTTCGTCGATCAGCCCATCAAAACCACCAAAGCCAAAATTCTGCGACGCGCCCAGCGTGACCACGCCCGTCGTGAAAGCCAGCGTCGGTAGGCCCGCCCCAGTCGTCACGGGACGCTGCGTGCCGTTTACAGTGAACGACAACATGCCGCGATTGCCCGTGTATGACCACGACAGGTGGACCCAGCCCACCATCGGGATGTTGGGCACGAACACGCCGTTCGGATTGTTGTTGTCGCTGTATCCGTTCGTGTAGGGACCAAACTGCGCCGTCATCGTCGATGCGGTGTAGCCGCTGTTGTCGAGCCCCAGCACCCTATTTTGGCCGCCCGTCGCCCGACCGGTTTCCATGATCGATGCTTCGCCTGTCCAACTTGTCATGCTGGTGTATTTGACCCACGCCTCGATCGTTCGTGGGACGTCACCGGGAGGAAGGTCGGTCCCCAGATCGCCCGTCATCAGGTCGACGACGGTCAGTCGGAACTGAAGGGCCATGCCGGGAGAGGTGTTGCACGCGGTGGCTCCGCCGGCACCAGCGGCTCCGCCAGTCCCGGTTGTGCCGCCACCTCCGCCCCTACCACCGGTTCCCGATCCTCCTGTTCCAACCGCGCCTCCCCCTACCCCCCCGGTCCCGGAACCTCCGGTCGCGGCACCGCCGGTACCGGCGCCGCCCGTGCCGGCCCCACCGGTTCCGATCGCGCCACCGGTTCCCGTCGCGCCACCGGTTCCCGTCGCGCCACCGGTTCCCGTCGCGCCGCCCGTGCCCGTCGTTGCGCCGCCTGTACCCGTCGCGCCGCCCGTGCCCGTCGCTGCGCCGCCCGTGCCCGTCGCTGCGCCGCCCGTGCCCGTCGCTGCGCCACCCGTTCCGGTCGCTCCGCCCGTGCCGCCGCCTGAACTGGCGGGACCGCACGCGGAAATCAGGGTTCCTGCCGCCAGCAGCGACAACGCCACCGATGACACTGACGTTGACCTGAGCAACTGGCGACGCGCGTTAGTAAACATAAAAAACTAACTACCACATTGGTTAATTTTCGAACAGCCGACACAGTTGCGCTGTCCGTCGCCACGATGACTTCGAAAAAATCCTCTACACCCTGTCCTCCTCACCCTTCCAGGCGCTCGCTGCTCGGCTGGCTCACGTCGGCTTTGCCCGCGCTTGCGTTCATGTACCCGCGCGCGACCCATGCCGGTAGCGAGACACTGTTGATTCAGCCGTTCGGGCCCATGCCCGCCGCCGACCTTGATCTGATCACCCGCGCGTTGGTGGCCTATTTCGATTTCCGCATCGAACGCCTGCCGCCCCAGGGCATGCCGCCCGAGGCCTACTACCTGCCCCGCAAGCGTTACCGCGCCGAGATCATCCTCGATGCCCTCGGGCGCCAAACCAAGGGCCGCATCCTGGGCGTGACGGCGCTGGACATCTCGACAACGAAGGACGCGAACACCGATTGGGGCATCCTGGGCCTGGGCACCATCGGCGGTCGCACCTGCGTGATCTCGTCCTTCAGGTGCAAACGCCGCGCGCCCAACGCCCGCGTCCCCACGATTCGACTGGCCAAGACCGCCGTACACGAGGTCGGGCACACGCTGGGCCTGGATCACTGCCCCAACCGCGGCTGCTTGATGGAGGATGCCCAGGGCAGCGTGCTGACCAGCGATCGCTGCACGGATCTGTGCGAGACCTGCCGCGCGAAACTGGCCGCGCGTGGATATCCCATCAAACGGACGGGATTTCGCTGGACGTAGCGCCTCGAATCGATCCGCCTGCTTTGTACGCCCACCCGACGCCCGATTGCATACCGCGCGGCGACGCGGCAGTCTGTGCGCCACGAACATGTTGGAAATCGTCGGCGCGCCCGCGTTCACCCCCGCCCGCCTGGAAAAACGCCTGACGCTGGTTCGCCAAGGTAACCCCGGCGTCAGCGCCCTGACCGCGACGTTCGTGCATTTCATCGACGTGACGGTGCCGTTGGATGAATCCGCGCGCGCGGTGCTGGAGCGCCTGCTTCGTTACGGTCCGCGCGCGGTGCCGGCATCGGCTGGCGCGGGTGAACGCCGGTTGCTGGTTGTCCCGCGCATCGGAACGATTTCGCCCTGGTCTTCGAAGGCCACGAACATCGCGCACAACTGCGGCCTTGCCGGCGTGCGGCGGATCGAACGCGGCATCAGGTACAACGTCGCGGGCACCGTGACCGATGAACCGGTCTTGCGGACCGCGCTTCATGACCGCATGACCGAATCCGTGTTGACGCCGACCGACGATGCGGCGACGTTGTTCGCGCGGGCCGATCCGCGCCCAGTGGCGACGGTCCCGCTGACAACCCAAGGGCGCGCCGCGTTGGTCGCGGCCAACACCGCGATGGGCCTGGCGCTGGCGCCCGACGAAATCGACTACCTGTGCGATGCGTATCGCACGCTGGGGCGCGATCCGACCGACGTGGAACTGATGATGTTCGCGCAGGCCAACAGCGAGCACTGCCGGCACAAAATTTTTAACGCGGACTTCATCATCGACGGGCAACCCCAAACCGCGTCGCTGTTCAAGATGATCCGTCGCAGCACGGAAGTTTCCCCCGACGGCGTGTTGTCGGCATACAAGGACAACGCCGCGGTCATCGAGGGAACGCGCGCGGGGCGTTTTTTTCCCGATCCGACGACCGGCGTTTACGGGACGCACGTCGAACCCGTGCACATCCTGATGAAGGTCGAGACGCACAATCACCCGACGGCGATCTCGCCGTATCCCGGAGCCGCCACGGGGTCGGGAGGTGAGATCCGCGACGAGGGTGCGACCGGGCGCGGCGCGAGGCCCAAGGCCGGCTTGACGGGGTTCACGGTGTCGAACCTGCGCCTGCCCGGCGCGGTTCGTCCGTGGGAGAAGGACCACGGCAAACCGGGCCGCATTGTTTCAGCGCTGGAGATCATGACGGACGGACCGCTGGGAGGCGCCGCGTTCAACAACGAATTCGGGCGGCCGAACATCTGCGGCACGTTCCGCACATTCGAGCTGGAGGTTCCCGCCCCCGGCTCGGGACGCGAGGTGCGCGGTTATCACAAGCCCATCATGATCGCGGGGGGCCTGGGCAGCATTCGTCCCGACGACGTCCACAAGGGACACATTCCACCCGGCGCGCCGATCATCGTCCTTGGTGGACCGGCGCTGTTGATCGGCCTGGGCGGCGGCGCGGCGTCGTCGGTCGCGTCAGGGGATTCCGCCGAGGAGCTGGATTTCGCGTCCGTGCAACGCGACAACCCCGAGATGCAGAGGCGCTGCCAGGAAGTGATCGATCGCTGCTGGGCGATGGGCGAGCACAGCCCCATCGTGTCGATTCACGATGTCGGCGCCGGCGGCCTGTCGAACGCGTTGCCCGAACTGGTCAACGACAGCGGACGCGGCGCGCGTTTCGAACTGCGCAAGATCCCCAGCGACGAGCCCGGACTGTCCCCCGTGCAGATTTGGTGCAACGAGGCGCAAGAACGGTACGTGCTGGCGGTCGCGCCCGATCGTCTGGCGGCATTCGAATCCCTGTGCGCGCGCGAGCGCTGTCCGTTCGCCGTGCTGGGACACGCCACCGACGATGGCCGGTTGATCGTCGACGACGCGTTTTTTCACGACCGGCCGATCGATATGCCGCTGTCGGTCCTGCTGGGCAAGCCGCCCCGCATGACCCGCACCGCGCATCACGTCGATGTCGCCAGGGAACCGTTCGACACGTCCGGCATCGACCCGCGCGAGGCGGCGTTTCGGCTGTTGCGCCTGCCGACCATCGCCGACAAGACGTTCCTGATCACGATAGGGGATCGAACCGTCGGAGGGCTGATCGCGCGCGATCAAATGGTGGGGCCCTGGCAGGTACCGGTTGCCGACGCCGCGATCACCTGCGCGGGTTTCGACAGCAGCACCGGCGAAGCGATGGCGATGGGCGAGCGGCCGCCGGTGGCCCTGCTGGACGCGGCGGCATCCGCCCGCCTGGCCGTTGCCGAAGCAATCACGAACATCGCGTCCGCCCCGATCGCAAGGCTGTCCGATATCAAACTGTCCGCGAACTGGATGGCCCCCGCCGGGCACCCGGGCGAGGACGCACGCCTTTATGACGCGGTTCGGGCCGTGGGCGTCGAACTGTGTCCCGCCCTGGGGATCGCGATTCCGGTCGGCAAGGATTCGATGTCGATGCGCACCGTCTGGCAAAAGGACGGACAGCCGCGCGCGGTGACCGCTCCCCTGTCCCTGGTGATCACCGCGTTCGCTCCCGTAACGGACGTGCGCAGCGCGCTGACTCCCGTTTTGCGCGGGGATGCGGGCGAGACCGAGCTGCTGCTGGTCGATCTGGGCCGTGGCCAGAATCGCCTGGGCGGATCGTGCCTGGCGCAGGTTTACGAACAATTGGGAGATGTGCCGCCCGACCTAGACGATCCGGCGTTACTGGCGGGTTTCTTCGATGCCGTGCGGGAAGCGGCGGACGCGGGGGCACTGCTGGCGTACCACGATCGCTCCGACGGCGGGTTGTTCACGACCGTCGTGGAAATGGCGTTCGCGGGCGGCACCGGGATCGACGTGGACATCGCGCCACTGCTGGCGGCCAGCGCGCGGCATGCACAAAACGCGGCTGATCCGCTGGCGGTGTTGTTCAGCGAGGAACTAGGCGCCGTGGTCCAGGTCCGCGCCGCCAACACCCCCCGCATCATCGACCACTTCGCGCACAACGGCCTGGCGGGTTGCGTACACCGCATCGGGCGGCACACCAGCGACGATCGCGTCGTTTTTCGGAACGGCGACAAGATCCTGATCGACGAATCGCGCACGACCTTGCGCGGGATCTGGTCCGAGACCACCCACGCGATGCAACGCCTGCGCGACGATCCCACGTCGGCCGACGAGGAACAGGCCACCCGCACTGACGCCACCGACCCCGGCCTTTCGGTGCACGTGACCTTCGATCCCGATGACGACATCACCGAACGGTTCGCGAACGTGTTTCCGCGTCCCCGCGTGGCCATTCTGCGCGAACAGGGCGTCAACGGGCAGATCGAGATGGCGGCCGCGTTCGATCGCGCGAGGTTCGACGCCGTCGACGTTCACATGAGCGACATTCTGAGCGGGCGGATCGACCTCGGGGATTTTCGTGGTCTTGCCGCCTGCGGTGGGTTTTCGTACGGAGACGTGTTGGGGGCCGGGGAAGGTTGGGCGAAATCAATCCTGTTCAACGCCCGTGCCCGCGACGCGTTCGCGCGTTTTTTCGCCCGGCCCGACACCTTTACGCTGGGCGTCTGCAACGGCTGCCAGATGGTGTCGGCCCTGAAGGAGATCGTCCCGGGCGCGGCGGATTGGCCGCGTTTCGTGCGCAACCGCGGTGAGCAATTCGAGGCACGCCTATCCCTGGTGCGGATCGAGCCCGGACCGTCGATCCTTCTTGCCGGCATGGCGGGCACCGTAGCCCCGATTGCCGTGTCGCACGGCGAGGGCCGCGCCGAGTTCGCATCGGACAGGGCGCGCGCGGCGCTGGAACACGCGGGACTGGTCGCCGCGCGTTTCCTCGACAACCGGGGCCGCGTTGCCGCCAGTTACCCCGCCAACCCCAACGGATCTCCCGACGGCATCACCGCGTTAACCACACCCGATGGCCGCGTGACCATCCTGATGCCCCACCCCGAACGGGTCTTTCGCGCCGTGCAACTGTCGTGGAACCCGTTCGCGGGCCCTGACAGCCCGTGGATGCGTATGTTCCGCAACGCGCGCGTCTGGGTCGGCTGACGCTGCCCCACGACGGTGTCTGGTTTTCAGGGCCGGGGCGACCCTGTATAGGAACGCTTGTGATCTACGTTCTGGGCCTGCTGGCGAAATCCGGGCATGGCAAGACGACGGTGGCGCGTCATCTGGTGGATGTGTTCGGCGCCGAGGTTCGTTCGTTGGCGGGTCCCATGAAGCGCGCGGTGCAGAAGACTTTCGGTTTTTCGGATGCGCAGCTGTGGGGGACGCAAGCTGAAAAAGAAGCGGTCGATCCCCGTTATGGATTTTCGCCGCGCTGGTTGTTGCAACGCCTGGGCACCGAGGGCCTGCGTGATGAATTCGGCGCGGATATCCACCTGCATGCTTTGTTGCACGGACTGCGCCGCGATGAAGCAGCCCGGCCGGCCGAAGCGTCGCCCCGGTTGTATGTGGTGGACGACGTTCGCTTTCCGAACGACGTGCGTTTCATCGCGGCCGGCGGCCCGGACTATTGCGGCGCCGTTCTGAAGATTGTCGCCAGCGACGTGCCGCCGCCGGAACACGGCGGGCATGCGTCCGAATTGGCAATCAACGACGCGTGCCCGGACGACATCGCGGCCACGATTGTGTCGTCAAGGGCGCAGGGGATCACGCATTTGACCGAGGCGGTTGATCGCGCGCTCGGCGAGGCGCCGGCCTGCGCCGTCTTGCGACCCGCTCTCGGTCGACGGTCCTGACCGACGTCTTGGCGGCCCAACCCTGTATTCAGGCCCGATTCCACTTGTACCTTGACGAAAAACAGCGAAACCGCGATCGTGGCGCCACTTATCTACCAGGTTCTAGCCCCCATACAGGAGATTGTAATGAACATTTTGCGTGCCCAGGTCGTTCTATCGTTCGTTGGCGCCTTGCTCATGGCCGGCTGCGGCAGCAGCAGCAGTGGCGGCGACCCGGTCGCGTTGTGCAAGCAACGTTGCACGAAGTATCTGGCGCTGTGTCTGCCCGACGCCGGCGAGTTGGGTGCCACGGCGAAAGCCCTTTGTGAAAGTGGCTGTACGAGCCCCACGACGACAGGAACCACCTGTTCGAACGCGAGCGCGATATCCACGGCGTACAAGGCCTGTCTTCAGAAGACGACTTGCGACGAGCTGACGACTTGCTCGGAGGCTGTTCCCGTCTGCGTCGGCGGCGGTTCGGGCGGCGCGTCGGGTGGCGGGACGGGTGGTTCGACCGGTGCCGGGACGGGCGGGCGCAGCGGCGCCGGGACGGGTGGCTCGACCGGCGCCGGGACGGGTGGCTCGACCGGCAGTGGCGGTTGTGCCGCGCTGCTCGCGTGCTGCGACGCTGCCTCCGACCCTGCCTTCAAATCCGCATGCATGCAGCAGTACGCCGCCGTGATGGCGGCAGGAGACGCCCTCTGCAATCAGGTCTTGACCGCTGCCAAGCCGACCTACTGCCCCACGCTGTAGCCGCGGGAATACCTACTGCTTCGTGAAGACCCCGACCCGATCCGGGTTGGGGTTCCCGACCGCGGAATTGGCTGAGGAGACGGTGAGCGTCATGGGCGTCGCGGTGTACGTCTTCGTCGGCGCGTCCGGCGTGAAGGAGTTGAGCAGGTGTGGCACGCCTGGTCGACAGCCGTATCCGCGATGATCCATGCGCGCGGGTGCCGTAAGGATTCAAACCAGCGCCTGGTTCCCCCATTAAAACTCCATGAGACCATCACGGCGTATCCGCGTTCCCAGAGCCACCGGCGCCAGAGGGCGGGCGGGCCTGGCGTGTTTCATTTCGGGTGCAATCGTCTGGACGGCGGCGACGGCAAACATCGCCGGGGCGCAAATCCAGACCAAGGTTGCCTGTCTGGGCGAGGCGACCACCCACAGCGCGCACCGCACATACGATCCCGAATACCCGGAACTCATGGGAAGCTTTCTCGACCCGACCTTCAAGGTCGAAGCGTCGCCCGCCAATCCCCTCAGCGGTGGAATGTTGTTTGGAGCGGGCACGAATTTCCGCATCGGTAACTTTGGTCAACCGACAGGAACGTCGCTGATCAACTCGGGACCGGAAACCGCGTCGACGTACGGCAGCCCGCAGATGACCATGGCCGAGGCGTTCGCACCCCACGTGGTGGTGCTGGGGCCCTACGGTCCTCACGAACCCTACGCCGCGGTCAGCATCCCCGATCACTTCGCGGCGGATCTGCGCACGCTGGCGATGCGGATCATGGCGTTTCCCAGCAAGCCGACCGTGTTTATCTCGATCCCGATCGCGCGCTGGGGCGAGGACACGGACACGCTTCGCCGCCAGATCCGCGACTGGACCATTCAGGTCGCGCAGGAATTGAAATTGCCCACGATCGATCTGTGGACCGCTTTCCTGGGCAAACGCGCCGAATTTCAAGATCAAAACCACCTGGCGCTTGCCGGCCGGCAACGTATGGGCATGGTCGTCGGCGAAGCCATCAGGACCTGGAAAGCCAACCAGGGCGCGGCCGGCACGGGTGGGATTTCCGGTGGCACCGACGCCGGGGCGGCAGGCGACGCGGGGGTGGCGGACGGGGGTGTGGCGACCGGCGGGACCGGAGGCAGGGTCGGCGGGGGCGGCATCTCCGGTGGCAATGCGTCGGGCGGCAGGGGCGGCGGAACCGGCGGGACCGACGGCATCATTGGCGGGACCGGCGGCGCGGTGATCGGAAGTGGCGGCGCGCCAGGCAACAACGGTGGCGCTACGGGAAGCGGTGGTGCACCAAGCGGATCCGGTGGGAGCGTGGTCGTCTCAACGTCGGGTGGTGCGCCCGGCACCGCCGGCATGCCGAGCGGAGGTGGAGGCAGCACGGGCACCGCCGGAAGCACTGGAGTCGTGACTGGAGCAGATGCGTCCACGGGTCCGTCGGGAAATCCGGTTACCGCATCGGGACCCATCGGATGTGGATGCTCCGCGGCCCCCTCGACACGCGGGATCGGCAACGGCCTGCTGCTGGCCATGGCCATCAGCGCGCTGGCTTTCGCGCGCGGCCGACGACGGCGCGGCTAGCGTCAGCGATCGTCGGACCCGGTCCTGATCAAGAAAGATCGCGAACCACCCAAACCGTGCGCAAGCACGTCGCGCGGGAACCGCCCCTGAATGTTGGGCCACTGAGGCTGGGTTGCTTCACGGCCCGGGCGGACTAGCATCTTTCCCGATGACGGCGATGACGGCGATGACCCTGCGGTGGACGGTGACAGTTGCGGTGACGTGCGCGATCACATGCGCGACAGCATACGGCGCACCACCGGCCGCGAGCCCTTTCGTCGACCATCGCGGACAGGCCCCAGGTCGGACGCACACGATTCGCCCGGGCGATCTGCCGCCGCCGAACCAAACCCGATCGGCCGACAACCCGCCGAAGATCGTGCCGCGCCCCAAGAACGCCTGGCCGCAGGCCCCCGCGGGCTTCAAGGTGCAGCTGTACGCCGACGGTCTTGCGGGACCCCGGTTGGCCCGCACCGCACCGAACGGCGACGTGTTCGTCGTCGAAAGCGACGAACACCGCGTGCGTTTACTGCGGGGGCTGACGAAAGAAGGAAAAGCCGCGCAGGTCGAGACCTTCGCCAAGGGCCTGAAGCAACCGTACGGCATCGCGTTCTACCCGCCTGGTGGCGAACCGCAGTGGTTGTATGTCGCCAACACCGATTCGGTCGTGCGGTTCCCCTACAAGAACGGCGACACGCGGGCCCGGGGCGCGCCCGAGAAGATCGTCAGCGTATCAAGCGGAGGCCTGCTGCGGGGGGGCGGCCACTGGACCCGCGACATCGCGTTTTCCCTGGACGGCAAGAAGATGTACGTGTCGATCGGGTCGTTCACGAACAACGACGATCCCGATCAGAACCCGAAAGAAAAGAACCGCGCGCTGATTTTTGAGTTCAACCCGGACGGAACCGGCGGGCGGGTCTACGCCTCCGGAATCCGAAATCCCGTCGGGATCGCTGTTCACCCGCGGACCGGCGCGCTGTGGGCGTCGGTCAACGAACGCGACGGTCTGGGCGACAACCTGGTTCCGGACTACATCACCCGTATCAAGGACGGCGGTTTTTACGGCTGGCCATGGTTCTACATCGGCGGCAACCAGGATCCGCGTTACCCGGGAAAGCACCCCGAGCTCAGGGCGAAGGTCATCGTCCCCGACGTTCTGCTGCAGCCACACTTCGGATCGCTGCAAATGACATTCTACGAAGGCAAACAGTTCCCCGCCGCGTACCGGGGCGACATCTTTGTTGCCGAGCACGGATCGTGGAACCGCGAGAGCCGAACCGGCTACCAAGTCATCCGCGTCCCGCTACACGGCAAGAACGAGCCGACCGGGGAGTATCAGGATTTTCTGACTGGCTTCGTGACAGCCGAGGGCGAGGTGTGGGGGCGCCCGGCGGGGATCACCGTCGCCAGCGACGGCGCTTTGTTGGTGACGGACGACGAATCCGGCACGATCTGGCGCGTCAGCA
>JANOJB010000364.1:0-4531 GCA_031407985.1 Pseudomonadota bacterium
CACCCCTTGGGTTAGCGCCGCAATGATCGCAACCAGCGATCTGGCCAAGGAATATGGCGCCCGCGTGTTGTTCGAGAACGTCTCGCTGCAACTGAACGCGGGCGCGCGTTACGGCCTGGTGGGGGCGAACGGTTCGGGGAAGACCACCTTCCTGAAGGTGCTGGCGGGGGACGAGGAAGCATCGGGGGGAACGGTCACGATGCCCAGGCGCGCACGCGTGGGTGTGTTGCGCCAGGACCGTTTTCTGGATGACGACGCGGTGATCCTGGACCTGGCCATGCGCGGCGACGCGACGGTGTGGAACGCGCAGGCCGAGCAGCGGCGCATGATGGAGGCGGGCGCGGATGCCGTCGTCGATGCCGGGCGCATGGCTGATCTGGAGGATCTGATTG
The DNA here is from genome assembly GCA_031407985.1 of Pseudomonadota bacterium. Taxonomy (GTDB): domain Bacteria; phylum Myxococcota_A; class Polyangia; order Fen-1088; family Fen-1088; genus FEN-1088. Next base: position 393 of record JANOJB010000364.1, read on the forward strand.
CCGCGCACGATGGGTACACTCTGGAAGGGCGCGCCAGCGCGGTGCTGGAGGGACTGGCGATCCCCGCGCGCTTCCATCGATCGCCGCTGTCGACGCTGTCGGGCGGATTCAAGCTGCGGGTGCTGCTGGCGCAGGTTCTGGTGGGCGGCGCGGACGTCCTGTTGCTGGACGAGCCGACAAACCATTTGGACATCCTGACGATCAGGTGGCTGGAGAAGTTCCTGGGCGGGTACGCGGGATGCGCGGTGATCATCTCGCACGATCAGCGTTTCCTGGACAACGTCACCAGTCACACGCTGGACGTGGACTACCGAACGCTGACGCTGTACACGGGCAACTATTCGAAGGCCATGGTCGAAAAGGCCGCCGTGCGCGAACGCACGCGGACGGCGGTGACGCGCGCCGAGGATGAGATCGCGCGCAAGCGTGTGTTCATCGAGCGCTTCGGAGCGAAAAACACGAAGGCCTCGCAGGCGCAGAGCCGGCTGAAGCAGATCGAGAAGATCGAAGTCGAGGAGCTGGTCGAGAGTTCGCGGCGCACGCCGCAGTTCAAGCTGACGCCCGAGCGGCCGAGCGGCCGCGAGGTGCTTGAACTACAAGGCGTGGGCAAGTCATACGGCGAAAAGCGCGTGCTGACGAACGTGTCATTGACCGTTCAGCGCGGTGAGCGGATTGCGATCATCGGCCCCAACGGGCTGGGCAAGTCGACGCTGTTGCGGATTGCCGTCGAACGATTGGCGGCCGACGCGGGGCGCGTGAAGTGGGGCCACGAAACACGGGTCGGGTATTTCCCGCAGGATCACCGCGAGGTTCTGGAGGATCCCGAGACGACACCCCTGCTGGCGTTGGAAGCGGCGTGCCCCGGGGAGAGTCCCACGTTCGTGCGGTCGCAACTGGGGCGGGTCCTGTTCTCGGGAGAAGACGTCGATAAACGCGTGGGGTTGCTGTCGGGGGGCGAAGCGGCCCGGCTGATCTTCGCGCTGCTGGCCGTGCGAAAACCGAACGTGCTGGTGCTGGACGAGCCGACGAATCACCTGGATCTGGAGGCAATTCACGCGCTGGTCGACGCGGTGAAAGTCTATGTCGGCACGGTGATCTTCGTGTCGCACGATCGCTGGTTCGTGAGCGAGCTGGCGACGCGGGTTGTGGAGATCACCAGCGAGGGACCAAGGGACTTCCCGGGGACTTACGCGGAGTATCTGGAGAGGTGTGGGGACGACCACCTGGACGCGGACGCGGTAGCGTCGAAGGCCAAGGGGGAAAAGAAGCCGGCAAAGGAGGCCGCGGCGGGGGGTGGAACGTGGGAGGAGCAGAAGAAGCGACGAAACCGCGCCACGCAGCTGCCCAAGTTGCGGGACAAGGTGCTGGCGGATATTGCGGCCGCCGAAACACGCAAGGCCGAGATCCAGGCGATCTACGCGGATCCCGCGTTCTTCCAGCGCGCGGGCCGGGACGAAATCGACACGCTGGTGAAGGAAATGGACGCGCTGGGCCCGAAGATCGACGGGTTGGTGGGCGAGTGGGAGACGCTGGAGCGCGAGATGGAGGAGGCGGCAGCCCCTGCAGCCGACGCGTAGCCGTCGTCGAGACCGCTGTCCACGGCCCGTCACCTCCGGGCCGCCCGCCCGCTGTTCGTGGGTCTTAGCGACGCAGGCGTTCGAAGAACGTGCGCAGCAGATCGGCGGCTTCCGTGCCGAGAACCCCCGGCACGACATCAACCCGGTGATTCAGGCGCCGGTCGTCGAGGAGCTGGTAGAGCGAACGCGCGGCGCCGGCCTTGGGATCGTGGCAGCCGTAGTAGACGCGGCGAATCCGGGCGTTGACCATCGCGCCCGCGCACATCGGACAGGGCTCCATGGTGACGTACAGCTCCGCTTCCGTTAGACGCCAGCTTCCCAGCGTCGCGGCCGCACGACGAAGGGCGACCACCTCGGCGTGCGCGGTGGGATCGTTGGCGGTCTCGCGTTCATTGTGGGCGATCGCGATCGCCTCGCCGCCGACCACCACGACCGCGCCGACCGGAACCTCGCCCATGCCGGCGGCAGTGACCGCGGCTCCCAGCGCTCGGCGCATGAAGCCCAGCTCGATGGCACCGACACCTGACGGATCGGCGGCCTCGCGCGGATCGACGGCGGAAGCGACAGGCTGGGAAACAGGAAGCGAAGCGGCGGTGCTCATGGCGGGGGGCGTATTCTATGACCGACGGGGCTCCGAAAGTCGATTTGCGGGCCTGGGACCCTACAGGGACGCGCCCGAGTAGCCGCTTTAGCGGAGGCGCAGCACCCAGCCCGTGGTATCGCTTGCGTATCCGGTGATGGTCGAACCGTCGTCGGACATGGCGGTGGCCCCGGTGTTCCAGACTTCGGCGCCCGAGGCGGTATTCCATTGCTGCGGCAGCAACAGCGGCAAGGATTCACCACCCGACCAGACCGCGATGTAGCTGACTGGCCCGCCGTTAAAGTTCACGAAGTCGCGTCGCCCCAACGCGACGGTGCCGTCGCCGCTTAGTCCCAGCGCGGTCACGCCTTGGCCGTTACCAGTCGGATCCGGGGGCAACATCAGGGTGCGTGTCTGTCCGTCGGGCGACACGAGGAACAGGTGCGATTGTGCGCAGGCGCCCAAGATCGTACCAGCGCCGTTGTTCGCGATCGCGGCGCTGGTCGACTGGAGCGTCCCGCAACCACCGAGCACGCGCGGTGCTCCCTGGGTCCAGACAATGGCGTCGCGGGAGGTGGCGCCGGTGACGTTGCTGAGATCAACCTGGCCACCTCCGAATGCTTCACCGATGGTGGTCCCTGCGTCGTTCACCGCGATGGGAACGGTCAATGAGCTCGTGGCGAAAACGGGCAGCTCGACGGCGCCGGAGGCCTTGGTCCAGCGGAAGGGCCGGGACTTGCGCTGCGCGCGGTTGTAGGAGACGCCGACGATGATGGCGCCGTCGGGGCTCATTCCCAGGGCCTGGCTGGCATCGTCGCCCGGCAGGAAGTCCAGACCCTGAACGCCGTCGGCCGCGGTCCAGCGGAACCCCTGTGAGCTGATGAAGACGGGAAGCTCACTCCACGCGTAGCCAACGACGACGGCGCCGTCGCTGCTCATGGCGACGACCTGGCTGTTCGTGTCCGTCGCGCGCGGAAACGGAATGGGCGTCAGTGTCGCACCGGTCATCCGGACCACCTGCGATCTCCCCTGGGCGTCGGTGGATTCGCCCGCGATCGTCATGCCATCGGCGCTGATCACGCGTGGGTAGAACAGGCCCAGAAAGGTGACGCCGGCGGCGGCGGTCCAACGCATCGCCCGCGATTGATCCTGGTTGTCTAGCCCCACCACCACCGTGCCGTTCGCGGAGATCACAAGCGGGAAAAAGCTGAACGTCGTGGGAACGGGCGTGAACATGTTGTTGCCGCCACTGCCCATCATGCCCGCCATTCCGCTAGGGCCCCCACCGACCGTTCCCCCCGTACCGGTGCCGGACAGCGGTGTGCCGTTTCCACAACGCGCGGCGGAGAACACCAGCAGCGTGACCCAGGCAAGACGATGGATGCTCATTGCCGAACCATGAGGTCGCTGTCGACGCCCACCGCATCGTTCGTCACGTCGGCGATCTGGGCTCTGGCCGTATCAGAAAATCCTTCGTGGCAATGCATGGGGTCCACCGGGGCGGACTATGCCTTTGAAGGAATAGAGACGCAACCACACCGTGGCCGTACGTGAGCCGTTGAGGAAAAACCGATGCCGAATATTTGGTCATCGCCGCGCGCGTCGACCACTCGAAAATGGCGTACAGGCCGGGAAACTTGCCCCCCGAGTAGTTCCCGTACACCTTGAAGTGGAGGCCCAGGTACTCTTCCAATCGAAAGCCATCCTTTTCCATCGGCAGACCAGATCCGGTGTCGGTCCGGTGGAAAATGCCGCTGTAGAGCGAGTAGATGGGCGTCCAAAGATCAGGGGCTCGTGGGTTCGAAGCGGGGGCCCGCCACAGACCCCGCCGTTTGGCGCGCGTCAGCGTGATCGGTAGGTTCGCATCTCGTTGTTGCGCGCGTTCGTCAGGGTGTACGACCCGTCGCGCGCCACGGATGCTTTCACGAAGTGGGCCCCATCGGGCGACGTGGTGATGTTGGCGCACAGCGCTTCCACCGCGT
>JANOJB010000280.1:0-18278 GCA_031407985.1 Pseudomonadota bacterium
CCGCGCCGGTGGTCGCTGCGCCGTCCGCCCCGGCGGTCGCGGCACAGCCGCCGCCCGGATCGCCGGGACTGGCGCCGGATCGCGCTCCGCGCTCACAGGTTGGGTTCCGGCGTCGTCGTGGCCCGCCGCCGTCACCGCCAAACACACCGACGCCCCCCGGGCCGCAGGAACCCCGCCAGGTTCCGCATCCCGACGACGTACCCGTCATCGACTGACCGCGGACGTCACGTCCGAAATCGTCGGGAGTCGATCCCAAGGCGTTTCATCAGCCGGTGGAACTGCACCCGCCCCGTGCCGTACGCGCGCGCCGCCTCGGTCACGTTGCCGCTGGCGGCGGTCAGGGCATCGACAAGCCGTTTTTGCGTCTCCTGCTCCTCGCCGGAAAGCTGTCGCTGGCTTCGTCCCGACGATGGCGTCGCCCACGACGGCTCCGTGTCGCCGCCGTTCACGAAGCGGGCTTCGCCGCTCATCAGTCCGTTGTCCGCCAGCAGCCACGTGCGCGTCAGGAACTGTTCCAGTTCACGCACATTCAGGGGCCAGTCGTGACGCAGCAGGCTCAGGCCCAGGTCGGGCGCGATCCGCGGATGATCGTCGTCCTTTACGCCCGCCTTGAGAAGCAGCGCCGCGATCAGGATTCCCATGTCTTCGCGTCGTTCGCGAAGCGGCGTCATCGGGTAGACAAAGCCGCTGAGGCGGGCAAAGAGATCCGACCGGAAACGGTCCCGGCCGATACCGGGATCCAACGGCCGTGGGGATGTGGCCAGGAACCTGACGTCGACCTTCTGGGGAACCGCGCGCCCGACCGGAACCACTTCGCGTTCCTGCAAAACCCGCAGCAGCGCACCCTGCGCGGTGGCGCCGAGATCGCCCACCTCGTCAAGAAGCAATGTGCCCCGGTCCGCGGCGCGAACGAAGCCAGGGGAATCGGAAATGGCGCCCGAAAAAGCGCCCTTGGCGTGACCGAACAGCTGACTTTCGGCCAACCCTTCCGTCAACGTGTTGCAGTTGACCGCGATGAACGGTCCCGGTCGTCGCGACAGCTCGTGGATCGATCGCGCCAGAACCTCTTTGCCGGTCCCCGTTTCGCCAAGCAGCAGCACCCCGACGGTTGAAATCGCCATCCGCTGGAGATCATCCAGTCCTGCCGCGACGCTCGGGAGCAAGGTTCGAAAACCGGGCGACTCCCGATCGAGTTCCGCCATGTCCAGATCGCGCGCGGCCTGGGTCACCGGCTGATCGAAATCGCGGAATACGATGAATGCGTGTCCCAGTTCCAACATGTCCCTGGGGCCGACCAGGCTGCGTTCGACCCGCTGGCCATTCACGTAACTTCCATTTTTCGAGCCCGCGTCCTCCACGTACCAACCCATGGGCGCCCGCTTCAAGCGCGCGTGAAGCCGGGACAGCGACGGGGACGGAAGCGACAGCGTCATCCTGCGCGCGCCGTCCGTTTTATCGATGGTCGCGGTTCGCTCGTCGCCGCGGCCGACGTGAATCTCGTCCACGTTGTCCAGCGAGAAACGTGCGCCCCCGCCCAGCGGCCTTGCACCCTCCATCAGGATGAACAGGTAGGTTCGCGTGGCGACGGCGGGCGCGCGGCGCCCCCGCAGGTTGTCCTCGATGGTGTCTCCCGTGTCCCCCTGGGGAGCGCCGTTCCGTTCGGCCGTTGTCACGGCGCGGACGTTATCACGGGGGCGGGTTGGGCGTGAGGCGCCCGTTCGCCAGAACGACGACACGCGCATCCAGCGCCGCGGGCACGCGCGCGTCGTGGGTGGCGACGATCAGCGTCAGCCCGCCCGTGGCCAGGTCGCGCAGCAAGGCCAACAGACTATCCGCGCGGCCAGCATCCAGGGAGCTGGTCGGCTCATCCAGCAGCAGCACCTCCGGCTCCATCGCCAATGCGCGGGCGATCGCCGCGCGCTGTTGTTCGCCTCCCGACAGTTCGTGTGGGTACGCCGCCGCGCGCTGTCCGATGCCAACCCGTTCCAACAGCGCCCGTGCCTTGGCAAGGGCGGTTTCGCGCGGGAGGCACGCGACGTATATCGGCGCCTCGACCACGTTGCCCAGCACGTTCCGGTTCGTGAACAGGTTCCATTGCTGGAACACGAATCCGACCCGTCGGCGGAGCCGTAGCAGCACGCGATCGTGATCGGCCGCGCCGGGATCCAGTTGGACGTCGCCCACGCGGACGCTGCCGGCATCGGCCGGTTCAAGGCCGACCAGACAGCGCAAGAAGGTGGTCTTCCCCGAGCCCGAGTCTCCCATCACGACCACGCTTTGCCCGCGCGGCACACGCAACGAGACGTCATCCAGGACCGTTCGGCCTCCCAGGATCTTGCGTAGGTTCGTAACCTCGATCATGAATCGGTCGAGATTCTACTCCGCGGGACCGGCAAGCAACGCCCGGCCATCTTTGGCCGGCGGGGCGCGAGGATCACCGCGTTCCGTCCCAAAAAATACCTGACCAGATCATGACGGATCTGAGACACTGCATCTTCGCAGATGGCGCGCGCTGTGATTCAGATCCCCGTGTTTCTGATCTTGACCCTGGCGGGGCAGGTGGCCGCGAACGCTGCTTTGCCTTTTGTCCCGGTGACCGACGGTGACGGTGGGCGACGCCTGGTTGCGGTAGCGAAGACTCCCGACGCCGACGGCATCTGTCAGGAGATCGCCACGCGGATCATCGCCGAGTTGTCCGCTGACGGCGTGCCCGTGGTGGCGCTGACCTGCTCGGGCACCGATCCCGCGTGTTGGACGGTTTCGGGCGCACGTGTCGCGGCCATCGTGTTGGTGCAACTTCGCGACAATGTGCGGGGTGTCGAGGTTCGTGCCGGCGACGCGGTCTTGGGTGCCGCCGGAACGTCGGCGGGTGCTGCCGGTGGCCGGGGCCGGGTCCAGCGGCTAGCCAATATTGAATCGGGTGGGGCGCCGGCGGTACTGGCGGTACGAACGGTCGAATTGCTGCGGGCCATGTTGTTCGAGGTCGCGGACCGACCGGTGGCGGACGAAACCGTCGCTCAAAAGGCGGATGGGGATGCGCCTGACCGGGAGCGAAAGGCCGTGGAGCCGCCCGCCGTTGCCGACGTGGTGTCCGGCGTGGCGCCCGGCGTAGCGCCCGGCGTAGCGCCCCGCGTGGCACCCAGGGGGCCCAGCAACGTCACGATGAGCATCGGCGCCGCGATGATCGGCAGTTTCGCCGGCCTGCAAGCAGCCTATGGGCCGGCGCTGAGCGTGGGACGGCACACATCCGACCACGTTATGTTTTCGTTGTTCTTGGCGGGCCCCGCCTTTGGCCCGGATCAACGGAATGCCGCCGGCACCGTCGCAATCAGGCACGTGATGGCCGCCGTGCAGGCGGACCTTGTGGGACTGTTCTGGCGGTACCTGGTCCTTCGGGCCGGAATCGGCGGCGGGATGTACCACGTTCACATCGAGGGCCAGCCCACCCTGGGATTTCCCTTCCTGAACCGGAGCGACGACTCGTATTCGTGGATGCTGGCCTGGTCCGCGGGTCTGGTGGCCAACCTCAGATCTGACATCGGCCTGTTCGTGGACGCCCGGATGTTTGTTTTGACACCCACGCCGGTGATTCTGTTGAACGGTCTGGAGGTTGGCCGGGCTGGCAATCCTGGGATCTCCATCACAACCGGCGTCGAAGTTCGGTTGTGACGCTCGTTTTTTGACCGGTTCAACCGTCTGGGGGGGACCTATCCTATTGTTGGTACACGTTCTGGGTCCAAGGGAGGTTCTATGACGCGTCGTTCGAACTCGGCTCATTTGTCCAAGGCACCGCTTGCCCGACCGGCATTGCCTCTGGCCGTGGGATTGGCCGTTGGTCTGGCCGTCACAGGCGTGATCGCCTCTGGATGCGGGACGAACCAGCTGGATGGGATCGACCCGGGCCCGGTGGGACCCGGATTCGATGGGGGTATCGTCGGACCCGGGGGCGAGATTGTCGCATGCGGTGATTCAACATCTACCGGCACCGATGGCAGCCGTGGGACGTCCGTTCCGGGCGGATTCATGGGCTCCGCGGCGCCGACCTTCGACGGAATCGTGATGGCAGCCGAGGCGCCTCCGCCGATCAGTGGGGGAACCTTGATCGTGCTGCGGGACGGCGCAACGGCGGTCGCCGCGGACGCGGATCGGGATCGCATCTATGTCGTCGATTTGTCCGATGCCGCGAAGTTGACCTTGCGGTGGTCGATTCCCTTGTCCGTGCGCGACCAGCCGGGGCGCCTGGTTCAGGACGGTGCGGGCTTGGTTCACGTGGTCTTGCGGGGAGCAGGCGCGCTGATCACCTTCGATCCGGTCGCCGGTCAGGTGACGATGCGTCGATCGGTGTGCGGGCAACCGCGCGGATTGGCGTATGACCAGGCCCAAGATCGCCTGCACGTGGCGTGCGCCGCAGGCGAGTTGGTGACGTTTGCCCCCACCGGCACCACGCCGGTGCGGACGTTGAAACTTCAGCAGGACCTGCGCGACGTCGTTGTCGATGGGCCACGCTTGATGGTCAGCCGGTTCCGTTCGGCGGAGGTCATGGTCTTGGATGCGAACGGAACCATGGCGGAACTGGTTCGCCCGCCTTCCTTCGCGAACACGGCGGTCAGTGCGGGAAGGCCGTTTGGACCGTCGGTGGCTTGGCGCACGATGGGGACGCCCGAAGGGGGCGCGGTGATGGTCCACCACCGCGGGATGAACGGCAAGGTCCGTCGGACGCCCGGCGGCTACGGCGGTTTTTCTCCCTGCGACACCATCGTTCACACCTCGGTCACCCGGGTGAAATCGGGCCAACGACCGGTCGCGGGCCCAGCGATGCCGGGATTCGTCCTGCCGGTGGACATGGCGTTGTCGGGCGACGGCAAGCGAATCGCGATGGTCGCGGCGGGAAACGGTCACGCGGCGTTCGGCGCGCGCAGGCTGTTTGTCGCCAACGTCGATGACGTGACCGCCGAATGGGAAGGCGGTTGCGGCATGGATGACAAGCACGGTCCGTCGCCAACGCCGACCTGCGGTGTGAATCCCGCGGGTGGGGGCGTGCCAGTGGCGCCGGACAAGACGTGTCCGATGGGGTTGGTGCTTTGCAAAGAGATGTGTTTCGACCCGTCGGTCTCTCCCTGCGGACCCGTGTCGACAACGTCGACCGGTGGAACGTCTGGAACGATGAACGTGTCCGATGGCGGGACAGCGCCGCCCGCGCCCGCGCCGTGCAACATCGATTTGCCCGCCACCATCGAGCCGGTGTCGGTCGCGTTCGCCGGCCCCAACCGAGTCGTCGTGCAGACCCGCGAGCCTGCCCAGCTTTGGGTGCTGTCGGAGGTGAATGGCACCAGCGTCGCCATCGCACTATCGCAAGAAAGCCGGGCCGATACCGGACACGCCGTGTTTCACAGCAACAGCGGCAGTGGTCTGGCGTGCGCGTCTTGCCACCCCGAGGGAAACGAGGACGGTCGGGTGTGGAATTTCGAATGTGAGGGTTCGCGCCGAACCCAGGATTTGAGCGGCGGCATCAGCGGCACCGAGCCGTTCCACTGGGGTGGCGATTTGGGCGATTTTCCGATCCTGGTCAACGAGGTGTTCGTGGGACGGATGTCGGGACCGACGCTGACGCGCGACCAGACCGCCGCCACGCTTCGCTGGATCAACAGCGTTCCAGCGAAACCGGGTCTGCGGGCCGCCACCGATCCCCAGGTGCAGCGTGGAAAGGTCTTGTTTGAAAGTCGAGAGGTGGGATGCGCGACCTGCCACAACGGGGGCGCGCTGACCAACAACATGACGGTGGACGTCGGGACGTCGATGAAGTTCCAGGTGCCGACGCTGCGCGGGCTAGCCTGGAGGGCGCCGTACATGCACGACGGTTGCGCGCCCACGCTGGCGGGTCGGTTTGGCAACAAGTATTGCGACGGTGGCGACGCGCACGGCAAGACGTCGCAGTTGACGTCACTTCAGCTCGACGACTTGGTTGCGTTCATGGAATCGCTCTGACAGCGATGTCGACGACGTCGTCCCTGGCCCGCTTGGTCCTCCTCCGCGGAGGGGCGCCCGAAGGTGCGGTCGCGCCCGAGACCACGCCCCGCCAGATCGCCGACGCGGAATTGGCGCGGGCGTTGGTGCGGGGTGACAAGGCGGCCCCGCACCTGGCCTGGGTTCGTTTCGCGCCGACCGTGCGCGGGAATCTGCGCCGGATTATCGGTCCGGGGCTGGACGAGGACGATTTGTGTCAGGAGGTCTTTCTGCGATTTTTCCGGCGGATTCACAGCCTGCGCGAACCGAACGCCGTGCGCGGTTTTCTGTTCGCGGTATGCCTGCGGGTCGCGCGCAAGGAAATGCGCCGGCGTTGGCTGCGTCGCTGGTTGCGTCTGACCGATGACGGGACGCTGCCCGAATGCGGCGCCAATCACGACGCCGCCGACAGCGAGAGCGATTCGCGGGAGGCGGTCAAGCGGTACTACGCGATCTTGGATGTCGTCGGGGGACAGGGCCGGTCGTTGTTCATCTCGCGATACATCGAGGGCGTCGAGCTGGCGGAAGTGGCGCGTCTGCATGGTCTATCCGTGTCGACGACGCAGCGGCGGCTAACACGCGTCGGCAAACGCGTCGAGGCGATGGTGCGACGCGATCCTGTTTTGGCGGAGATCGCGAATCGCCAACCGGATTGTGATGGTGACATCCCATGAGCGCCACGTACGGGAACAAGATGGAGACGCAGTTCCAGAATCTGGCGCGGGTGACCCGCGACTGGGCCGACGGGGGAAGGGACGCGCGCGTGCCGGACGGGCGGCCGCTCGAGTGGCTCGCCCTTGAACGCGCCATGAAGCGACAAGGTCAGGTCTTGGCCCGTCGCCGGGTTCTTGGCGGATCGGCGCTGGTGGTCACGGCGGTGGCGGCGCTGATGTTGTTGCGAGGTTATGGACGCTCGGATCCCAAGCTGAGCTTCGTCGTCACGACGGGTACCGTGTCGGCCGGCGGCGCCGTGCGGTCGGACGTAAATCCGGCGCGCGTGTCGTTTTCCGACGGGTCGGACGTGGTTCTGAATCCGGGCACGCGCGGCACGGTCATGGGCACCACCACCCGCGGCGCGCGGGTTCGTTTGGAATCGGGGCGTGCCCGGTTCGCCGTCGTGCATCGGCCGCAAACGGATTGGTCGGTCGAGGCGGGTCCCTTCACCGTGATTGTTCATGGGACCGTGTTCGATGTCGGCTGGTCGAAACAGGCTGGCGCGCTGGCGGTCGATCTGCTGCTCGGATCGGTCACCATCAGGGGACCGGTTCCAGGTGGGGCCGTGACGTTGCGGGCGGGGCAACGGCTGACCGCGCACGCGGCGACCGGGGCCACGCGTGTTGATTCGATTCCCGAGCCTGATCGCGCCGTGGGTCGGGCGGGCGCCGCTTCGGATCTGGCGTCCCCGGCGCGCGCTGACGTTCCCGCTGTCGACGCGACGGAGGCACCTGCGGCTGCGTTGCCCGTTCCGGTCGATTCGATCGCACCAGTCGGCAGGGCCGCGATGTCGGTACCCGCGCGCTCGTCGCGCCGGTTGTCGGCCTCGGCCACGCTTGCGGGTATCTCGGAAGCATGGATGTCTCGTGTTGCTTCGGGAGGATTCCAAAGCGTGGTGGATGAGGCCGAGGCATTCGGCGTCGAGCGGTGCCTGGGTCAGGTTTCGGCCGCTTCGTTGGAGGCGTTGGCGGATGCCGCCCGGTACGTGCGGCGCACCGATCTGGCGCGGCGCGCTTTACTGGCCGAACGGCGCCGGTTCGCGGGCACGTTGGGCGCGCACGACGCCGCGTTCCTGATTGGTCGTCTGGCCGAGGATACGTCCGGGGATTCGCGCGAGGCGCTTGCCTGGTACGACCGTTACCTGGGGGAAGGCGAGCGAGGAACGTATGCCGCCGAAGCGCTGGGTCGAAAGATGATGGCGCTCGATCGCCTGGGTGAGGACGACGCCGCGCTGACGGCCGCCGCGCGGTATCTGGCCATGTACCCGGGCGGCGCGTTCGCGGGTCGGGCCCGGCGCATTCAGCGGGAAGAGTAGCCGCGCGTATTGCGCGTGTCGTTCCACCACCGCTAGTGCTTCGGCGGGAAGGATCCCTTCTTGCGGTGCGACGGTCCCAGCGTGTTCTTCACCGGTGGCAGCGTGCGCAGGTACCGGTACACCGACTTCAGATCGACGTCGGTCATCGTCTTGAAGTTTTCCCACGGCATGATCGACAACATGATGGCGCGTCCGGTGCGCATGCGCCCCAGGAACGCCTCTTCGGTTGCACGGCCGGTGTAACCCGCTTCGGGATCCGCCGTCAGGTTCGGCGTTACGGTCCGGTGTGACGGGTTTGGGATTTTTTTCGCTGGCCGGCGACGGTGCGTTGGGGTGCGCGCTCGGGTGGGTGACGTTTGCGATAGGCGCGCATCACGCGGTCCACGTAGATCTCGGTTTCGCCGTTGCGCGGAACCGTGCGGGCGACGATCGATCCCGGTCCGGCGTTGTACGCGGCGGCCGCCAGGCGCACGTCGTGAAAATGGGCGAGCTGGGTCGCCAGGTAGCGCGCGCTGCCGTCCAGATTCTGGAGACTGTCGAACGGATCATCGACGCGAAGGGCGCGCGCCGTTCCGGATGTCAGTTGGCCCGGGCCCATGGCTCCGGCGGGCGAGATGCGGTGCACGCGCCCGTTCGATTCGACCTCGACGACCGCCGCCAGCAGCCCGCGCGGCAAGCGGTGCTTTGCTTCGGCGCGCGCGATCAAGGGATCCAGAGGCGGATGCCCGACGCCCAGGCAGCGCGATCGGTGAACCGCATAGCGGGCAAGCGCGATCGCCTTGGGACGCAGGAAGGACAGCGACAGCGGAGATACGACCGTGCTGCCGCAGATCGCGACCAGCAGGTTCAGCAACACCAGGGGCGCCACGACGATCAACGCCCAGCGCGCCCGCCAGGCCCAGGTCGCCCAACGGACGCGGCGCGCCCCGTTTGCGAACCGCTGAAGAAACCGCCCCTTTGCTGCCATCGCGGCGCCAAGCCCTACCGGAGGCCTGGGCGCGGGGCAAATGCGGCCGGACCTGATCGCATTCAGGAGACGGGGCCGGCCCGCCGATAACGTAAGCGGAAACCGAAACGGACCTGGGCGCATGGACTACTACGAGATCCTCGGCATTTCCCGCACTGCTTCCGCGGCCGAGATCGAACGCGCCTTTCGTGCTGTTGCCCGCAAGGTTCACCCCGACTTGAACCTGGGTGATGGCAACGCGGAGGCGCGCATGAAACAACTGAATCACATGCGCGACACCCTGGTGGATCCTTTGCTGCGCGCCGCGTACGACGATCGACTGAGGCAGGAAGCGGTTGCGCCGGCGCCAACCGGTGCGGCCTCTGGGAGGGACGAACGCCCGCGGCGCTCGCCGTTCGCGGGTTCGCGTGCGGCGCCCCGCGCGAGATGGAGCGCAACGGGCACGCGAGGAAAGAGCGCCCCGGCGACGGTCGCCGCGGCCACGTCGCCGTCGCCCGCTCCCCTGCGCCCAGGCCGACGCTGGCTGGCCGCGCTTGCGTTGATGGTTCTTCCGGTCGTCGGTGTGCTGGCCGTTCGTGGCGCGCGCGAACCGCCTGGAGGTGGAGTGACGGCACCGGTGAATGCAACGGGGCCAAGCACAGCGACGACTCCCGTCACGACGCCGACGCCAGTCACGACGACGGCGCCAGTCACGACGACGACGCCAGTCATGACGACGCCTACGGCCAGATCGGCGTCTGGCGAAACCGAAACCCCACGCGCGACCACGGCGCGCGTGCGTGTTGTCCAGCGTCGAGGCGGAGTCGTCCGACTCGGCTCAACATCCAGCCAGGTTCTGAACGCGTTTGGCCGGCCTGATCGAATTGATCGCGGCGCGCATCCGGGCGACGCGACGATGATCTACGGAGATCTGCGTTTGGACCTGCGCAACGGGCGCGTGGCGGCCGGCGTGCCCGGACGCGGGATCCCTGAACCGACCGCACGCCACTGACGCGTGCGCACGCGCCCTGGGCCAGTCCGAGGATGCGCCAAACGGCCACCTTGCACGGAACCTCGGAGCCTAGACCCCCGAGGGAAGTTCAGGGCTTCGCGCCAAGGTCGACGTGAAATGTGTTGCGCCAGGTATCTCGGCGGGTTTCTTGGGCAGACGCCTCTCGCCACGCTTCCATTGGGAAGGTCTGGTAGAAAACGGGGTGGCGGGTTCCTTGGAGTTGTTCGCCTGAGAAAAGCACGACGTTAAGCTCGGCCGGTACGTCGAGAGTTTCGTCGTCCTTGAGTCCCCGTTGCGACAAGCAAGCAAATCGCAGCTGATCGCCGATGCCCGCAGTCATGTGCAATCCGCCCTGCACCTCAAGGCGCGACCAGACCGGTACGTAGTTGATCACCGGGACCAACAATGGGGGACGGACCCGCTTGGCAATTTCCTCTTCGAGGGACACGCGTGCGTCGTACCGCGCTGTCGGAAAGATGATCCCCCCGAAACCCCGCTCCCTGGCCCACAGACCGATGCGATCCGTGATGGCGTTGTCAGTCTTCCTGTCCATGATGGCCAGCTGCATCCCGAATACATCGGTCGGTGGAAGAGCCAGTTTTTCCCACAGCGCCATGAGCACCGGCGGCCAGGCCAAGTAGAGGATATTCGAGAGACAGCACTCGATCACCAGCAACACGGTAGGCGCCGGCGTGGTCGTGGCCTGCGCTTGGTAGTACGCAGCTTCGTCGAACGCGGCCGCGACTGTGAGGCCGAGGTACCATCCCACCGATTCGGGCGGAGAGAAGCGCTCGGCTCGTGTCACCTTCTCGGGCCAGGGTTGCCAGTTCTCGGGGAAGGATGCGCCGGACCGAAAGTGGGATCGGGCGTGAACGCGATAAAAGGTCGCGTAGGCTGTCTCGACGGTGGCAATGTTGATGATGTCATCTGCGTGATTGTCAGCGCGCCCCGGCATGAGGGATCCGACACGGGTCGCGTATGCGCTGCGTTGGTCGAAGTGGCGCGCGTATAGGTCGTGCCAAGTCGAGGGCCTTCGATTCGCAGCCCAGTAGTAGCCGCGCAGGCGGTCCGGTCCCACCACCTCATGCAACGATCGTGATCTCGTGATGACGCGGCTCTGCGCAGTGCGCTTGTCGCGATCCTGGCGATCTTTTCGTCCAGCGACCTTGGTTGCCCGCTTGTTCGACATCGGTGATTCGCCCGCCCCAGACCGCAACGTAGTCTACACAGGTCGTCCGACAGCGTGGAAATGGGGACCCCGGGACAACGGAGACTCTCGCTTGGTGACTCGGGCCTCGGTTGGCTTTCGGCTATCCGGAAGGTCACGCCAAGGGATTGCGCGTCTCGAGTTCCGCGAACAGCGAAAAGTCGCGGTCGCGCGTGAGCAACGCTTCCACTCCGTGCGCGACACACAAGGCCGCGATGCGCGCGTCATGCACGACGGGTCCCCGCACGCGGGGTCGACGAAGGAAACCCGCCAGCACGGCCGCGAAATCATCGGTCTCGCCGAGCAGACGGATCGACGGCGAGCCCATCCAGGCCTCCAGCTGAGACCACGCCTGTCCGGGGGTGCTGGCGGTTTGTTTCCAGATTCGCGGGTTGGTGACGACGCTGAAGAATTCGTAGACGCAAGGCCAAGGCAAGCACCAAGTCGTCTCGCCCTCCGCCAGCTCACGCATCACGGTGGCGGCGTCGTCGTGCTCGGGGACCTCGATCCGGTGAGCGTAGACGAGAATGTTGGTGTCGACGGCGAGCACGATCACCGGCCTCGGTAGATTTCGTCGCGAAGGTCCTGCCAGGAAAACGCCTCAAGAGGATTCGGATCGCCCGGTTTACCCACGCTGCGATCGGGAAGGCGATACGCGACCGGTGTACGTTTTGCCTGCAACACCAGACGGAGGCCCTCCTCGATCAGGGCGCGCACAGGCCGCCCGGTCCTGCGGGCATGCCGGCGTGCCCGCTCCAGCAAGTCGTCCGCGACCTCGACCGTGGTTTTCATCACTACATATTACCCATATGAAGCGATATGGGCCACCCATACCTTGGGCATGCGCTCGCCGTCGCGTCGCCCTCAGGTGATCTGTGGGACGGGACGGGCCTGTGCATTTTCATGAACCAATCGTCTTCGCGCCACACCTCCTGCTTCCAAGAAAATCCTCAGTTAACATGAGGATTTTCATGGTAGGTTTTCCCCGTGATCGAGCGCTCGGCAACAGTCCTCGTCCGAGACGCGCTGAAGCGCACGCCCATCGTCTCCCTGCTGGGTCCCCGCCAGTCGGGCAAGACCACCCTCGCGCGCGCGCTGGCTCGAGGTCGGCAAGCCACGCTGTTCGACCTCGAAGATCCAACGGACTTGGCGCGGCTTTCGTTGCCCATGGGTGCCCTCGGACCCTTGCGGGGCCTGGTGGTCATAGATGAGGTCCAGCGCCTCTCGAGTCTCTTCGAGGTCCTCCGCGTGCTCGCCGATCGTCCCCGCACGCCGGCCCGCTTCCTGATTCTCGGCAGCGCCGATCCCCGCCTGCTCCGCCAGGTCTCCGAGAGTCTCGCGGGACGCGTCAGCCACATCGACATCGGTGGATTCGATCTCTCGGAAGCGGGCCCGGACAGCTTCCAGCGGCTCTGGCTGCGGGGCGGTCTGCCCCGTTCGTACCTGGCCCGAACCAACGCCGCCAGCTTGGCGTGGCGAAAGGACTACGTTCGAGATTTTCTTCAGCGTGATCTCAGCGCACTGGGCGTCACCATCCCTTCCGCCACGCTGGGACGGTTCTGGAACATGGTTGCGCATTACCATGGCGGGATCTGGAACGCGGCCGAGTTCGCCCGCTCCCTGGGCGCGTCAGAAAATACCGCCCGCCACTATTTGGACCTCCTGTCGGGCGCGTGGGCCGTGCGTCAGCTTCAGCCGTGGTTCGAGAACATGGGCAAACGCCAGATTCGCTCGCCCAAGGTCTACGTCCGCGACGTGGGGCTCCTGCATGCCCTCCTCGATCTCGAAACGCACGGCCAACTGATGGGTCACCAGAAGGTCGGCGCCTCGTTCGAGGGATTCGTCATCGAGCAGGTTGTCTCCCTTCTGAGAGCTCGAGACGCCTACTTCTGGGGGACACACCAGGGCGCCGAGTTGGATCTCCTGATCATGCACAAGGGGCAGCGTCTGGGATTCGAGGTCAAGCTCTCCGAGTCTCCAACGGTGACGAAGTCCATGCGGACCGCGATCGCCGACCTCGGCCTGTCGCGCCTTTTAGTCGTCTACCCCGGACGAGCATCCTTTCCCATGGACGAAAAGGTGGAGGCCGTGGCGGTCGCGGACCTTCCTGCTCGATTGACGCGCCTTCGCAAGGTCTCATAGCTCGAACCGCCACTTGGCGAGCAACGGACCAAGGACCCGCTCCGTCAGCGCGCTGCCTTGCTGGTCTGGATCCACGCCGCCAGGCGCGTGGCGGTCGCTTCGTCCACCGCCGACGCGTAGGTCGGCATCTGCGTGGCCGGGTTGACGGCCTCGGGGTTGCGAATCGCGGCCACGATGTCGGTCATGGGTTTCTGCGCCGCTTGCTTCAAGAGATCCTGGTAAGGCGCGCGGTCCCCGTGGCAATCGGAGCAGCCCAACGTGGCGAACAACATCGCGGGCGGCGTTTCGGACGTCGGTTTCACGCGCGGGGGACCGGGTGTATTTCGGTTCACCGCCGGGACCGACCGAAGGTACGCGAACAGCGCTTCCTGCGACGCCTAATCCGTTTAATCCCCGAAGCGCGCACGCGCGACTTCAGCCGTGACTGATCTCAGCAGACCCGCCACTACCGCGTAGGCAGACACTTCCTTCAGGGCCCTGCCTTGGCCTACTCCGGATTCGTCGGAGCCCGAGTGGATGATGGTCAACCTTACGTATATCACCTCGAAGCGTTGGACCGGTGCGACGAGGCACGCCCGATAGCCTCCGCCTCCAGTTCCGAGTTCGACATTAACGTTGATGCGATCGGCGGGAACGGCGATGCCTACGTCACAGGGTTGACCCGCGATACAAGGAACCCAGAATCTCCCAATCACGTTTTCGCGGTTCGTTCCGACGGGTCCAAAGTCGCCAACACCGTCGAGACGATCGGCAGGGTCGTGGCATTCGGGGCGGATGAGACCGTATACATCCTTGACTGCTCCAAGTTTTCATCGAGACTGCCGAATCTTATAGGCCTTGGCCCTGACCTGATCGAGAAATGGCGATTGCCCGTGCCAGGTTACTGCGGCGTGACCAACGTGGTACTGGCGGACGATGGCATGCTCTATTTCGGCCGGCCCGCCACCGGGGACGGGACAGAGATCGTCGCCATCCAAACCCCAAGCCCTGGCCTCGCCCGGTCGGCATGGCCGACCTGGCGCCACGACAAGCGTGCGACAGCCTGGCTGACCCCTTGACCTGTATGGTTGCGCCCGTCGAGTAACGGACTTGGACCCGAACCGTCAGCGCGCTGCCTTGCTGGTCTGGATCCACGCCGCCAGACGCGTGGCGGTCGCCTCGTCCATTATCGCCCCGTAGGTCGGCATCTGCGTGGCAGGGTTGCTGGCTTCGGGATTGCGAATCGCGGCCACGATGTCGGTGATGGGTTTCTTCGCCGCCCGTTTCAACAGGTCCTGGTAAGGCGCGCGATCGCCGTGGCAACCGGAGCAGCCCAACGTCGCGAACAGCATCGCGGGAGGCGTTTCGGACGTCGGCTTTACACGCGGGGGACCGGGTGTGTTGCGGTTCACCGCCGGGACCGCCCGAAGATACGCGAACAGCGCCGCGGCTTCGTCGGGGTCGAGATAACGAAAGACCGGCATGGGCGCACGCACCGGTAGTCCGTTGCGTCCGATGCCCAGCGACAGCGCCCGCGCCAGATCGTCGACGGTCCATCCGCCGATCCCGGTTTCGGGATCGGGCGTCAGGTTCGTCGAATAGATGGTCTCGCCGCGCGGCGTGCGATGGAACAGTCCGCCCGCCAGCAGCACCGGCGATCGCAGTTTTTCCTCCGTGGGGATGAACCCGTCGGTGTGACAGTCGACGCAGCCGTAGATGACGGACGCCAGGTAGCCGCCGTACGCGGCGGTCGGCCCGCGGGGTGGCATGGGGACGTGGGTCTCGCCGCGCACGTCGACGCTGGCCGCGAAAGCCAACGCCAACGTTCCCGCCAGCGGCAGGTCCGGACGTGGGACCTGATTGGGCGACGCGGCGACCAACGGATCGTTCGAACGCAGAAATCCGATCAACGCCGCGACGTCTTGATCGGCAAGGCGCGCGAAACGCGGCATCGTCGCCGCGTAACTGCCATCGCGGCGCAAGCCGTTGCGAAGCA
This sequence comes from Pseudomonadota bacterium, assembly GCA_031407985.1. Lineage (GTDB taxonomy): Bacteria > Myxococcota_A > Polyangia > Fen-1088 > Fen-1088 > FEN-1088. The sequence continues at coordinate 15,315 of JANOJB010000280.1, forward strand.
GACGCGCGATGTCTCCGTCGGTCCACCCACCGATACCGGCGGCGGGATCGACCGTCAGGTTCGGGGCCCAGACTTCACCCATGAACTCGGGCGCGCCGGTGACCCGGGCGCCGATCGGACGGCGTTCAGTGGTGCCCGTCGGCTGGGCGTGCCCGGCGTGGCAGTCCAGGCAGTTGGTGCGGAACAACCGGCCGCCACGCGCGATTTCATCGGGCGCGGTCGCTCGGGCGATCGGTGGCGGCGGCAAATCGTGTTTGCGCCCCACGCGACGCACGGCGATTCCCACCACGATGCTGCCGATCACCAGCAGGGTGAAAAGCAGCAAAATGAAGGCGCGCGCGAGGATCGGCATGGGCGGCGGCTGTCTATAGCGTGCGCGGGCTTGGCAACGCCAACTTGCCGCGCGCCGCGAAACACACTGGAAACCCACGCGGCCGTGGGCTCACCGCCGGTCGGATCGCCTCCAAGACATTGTTTACGTCCTGTTCACATCGCGGAAATCGAGGCGCCATCCGAGGTGGTTAGGCTGTTCCCCCCATGACGAAGCATCGAATGATGACAGTGTTCCGAACCATGAACCTCGCCGTGGCTTGCGCCGCGGCTCTTCTGGTCGCGGTGCCTTCTACGACCGGCCACGCGGTGCCGGATCCGGGCGTTGCCAAACCCGCCGCCGCCAGTCCCCCGGCGGCCAAAGCTCCGGCGGCGAATCCCGCGCCGGCCAAGTCCGGCAAGGCGCCGTTGAAGATCGCGTTTTCCGACTGGCCCGGCTGGACGGCGTTCGAGATCGGCATTCAGAAGGGATGGTTCAAGGAAGCCGGCGTGGACGTGGAATTCTCGTGGTTCGAATACACGCCGTCGATGGAGGCCTTCGCCGCCAACAAGGTCGACGCCGTGATGATGACGATGGGCGATGCACTGGTGACCGGCGCGCCCGGGGCCCGCAGCGTCGCGATTCTGATCACCGACTACAGCAACGGCAACGACATGATCGTCGCCAAGAAGGGCATCACGTCGCTGAAGGGCCTGAAGGGGAAGAAGGTCGGTCTGGAGATCGGCCTGGTCGAGCATCTGATGTTGCTGAAGGGCCTGGAGAAGGCCGGCATGAAGGAGAGCGACGTGAAGCTGATCGCGGTCCCCACCCATCAGACCGCCCAGTCGCTGGCATCCGGCGACGTCGACGCGATCGGCGCGTGGCAACCGAACGCCGGCCAGGCGTTGAAGGCGGCGCCCGGATCGAAGGCCATTCTGACCAGCAAGGACTTGCCTGGGTTGATCTACGACCTGGTATGCGTCAGCCCCAAAAGCCTGGCGCAGCGACGGGCTGACTGGGTGAAGGTCGTGAAGGTGTGGAATCGGATCGTGGCGTTCGTGACGGATCCGGCTCACAAGGATGAAGCCGTGAAGATGATGGCCGCGCGCGCCGGCGTGCCCCCCGAGGAATACGGCAAGTTCCTGCCGGGGACGCGCTTCCTGTCGCCCGACGAGGCCATGGCGCGTTTCGCGAAGAAGGATACCCTCGAGTCGTTGTACGGCAGCGGCAAGGTGGCGGATGCCTTCAACGTGGCCAACAAGGTCTACGCGAAATCCCAGAACGTCGACGACTACATCGATTCGTCGCTGTCGAAAGAAGCGCTGGGCAAGTAACGATCCCATGGGCGCGACAACCAGCCGCCGCCGCCGCCCTTGGTTGCGCATTCTGGGAAAGGTCTCGCCGCGCCGCCGCCTGGCGCTGGCGGTGATGTCCTTTCTGACTCCGCTCCTGCTTTGGTGCGCGGTCAGTTACGTGCCGTTCATATGGCATCCGATGATGCGCGTTGTCGACGCGGGGGATGCCAGCTGGTTCTCGGCGGGCGAGCTGGTGGAATCCGACGCGTTCGCCGAGGAAAACGCGCGCATCGTCTCGGAACACGGGCGCGTCGCCACCGGAGATCGGGCCAATCCGGTGTTCCTGCCCGCTCCTCACGCGGTGGCACGCGCGCTGGTGACGGGATTCACGACGCCGCCCGCCCGGCCCGAGGAACCGTATCTGCATCAGGCTTTGTGGCACAGCATCACGATCATCTTCTGGGGCTTCTTCGTGTCGTCGTTGGTCGGCCTGCCGTTGGCGATCCTGTGCGGCGCGCTGCCGGCGCTGGCCCGATTGACCGAGCCGTTCATCGAGTTCTTTCGCTATTTGCCGGCTCCCGCCTTCGGCGCTTTGGCCGTGGCGGTGTTGGGAATCAACGATGCTCCGAAGGTGGCGATCATCTTCGTCGGAACGTTTTTTCAACAGGTGTTGGTCATCGCCAACACGACACGGCGGATCGATCCCGGACTGTTGGAGGCCGCGCAGACCCTGGGCGCCTCGCGGCGCGTCCTGCTGTTTCGCGTGGTGCTGCCCGGTATCATCACCGAGGTCTACACCGACATGCGCGTGTTGCTGGGGTGGGCGTGGACGTATTTGATCGTCGCCGAGCTGATAGGCGTCAGCTCGGGTATCACGTTCTTCATCAATCAGCAGGCCAAGTACCGCGCGTACGACAAGGTGTTCGCGTCGATCATCTTGATAGGACTGATCGGACTGGGTACGGACGTCATCTTGGCGTGGTTGGGGCGCCGCCTGTTTCCGTGGTTGCCTGCCGCCCGCCGGGGCCGGGGGACGCGCGCGGTCGCGTCCGAACCGACAGCCGTGGTAGGTCCCGGCGAGGTCGCGTCGGTATGACCACATCTGTCGCGTCGCTGGATTATCAGCGGCAGGGCCCCGCGGTTGCCGAGCGGTTTCGCCGTTTGAAGGAGCGACCGGTCATTCTGGAAGTACGGAACCTGGTCAAGACGTTCGAGAGCGGGGCAGGGACCGTCGTCGCGCTGGACCGGATCAGTTTTCAGGCACATCGCCGCGAATTCTTGTGCGTCATCGGTCCTTCCGGTTGTGGAAAATCGACACTGGCCCGCATCATCGCCGGCCTGGACGCGCCGACGGCGGGC
>JANOJB010000285.1:0-12568 GCA_031407985.1 Pseudomonadota bacterium
GCAGCGACCACCGGCGCAGCGACCGGCGCAGCGACCACCGGCGCAGCGACCGGCGCAGCGACCACCGGCGCAGCGACCGGCGCAGCGACCACCGGCGCAGCGACCGGCGCAGCGACCACCGGCGCGGGCGGCGCGGCGACCACCGGCGCGGCGATTGGCGCAGCCAGATCCCTGGAACGCGTCGACACTGGCGACGCTCCGTTGCCGAGACCACCCTTCCACTGATTCAGCAAGACGCCCACACCGATCGCGATCAGCAATCCAACCGCCACCGCAACCACACGGTTGAAGTTTCGCGGGCGGACGGTGTCGTTGACCGGTTCGTCCGCGTCCAGCCATGACGGCAGCGGCGGGTTGCGGACCGCGGCCGCGGCGCGGGGCGCCGAGTCGACAGCCGTATCGACCGGCATCGGAACGCGGGCAGGCCGACCCGCGGCAACCTTGGTCCCGAAGGTATCCCCCCACAGCAAACGGCCACGTTCCCCGGCGAAAGGCAACAGGGCGCTCGCCAATTCCCGCACCGACGAAAAACGCCGCGTGGGCTCCACATCGATGGCGCGCAACACCACCGCCTGCAGGGCGGGATCAAGATCGGGCCTGTGCTGGCGCGGGGGAGGCGGCGACCCGGCGACGATAGCCTGAAGGGTCGCGAACAGGTTCTCCCGCGCGAATGGCCGCACCCCGGTCACGCACTCGTACAGGATGATCCCCAGAGCGTACTGGTCGCTGGCGGGACCCGCCGCGCGGTTGTCCACGGCTTGTTCGGGCGCCAGGTACATGGGCGTGCCCAGCAGGGCCCCCGTGCTGGTCAACGCCGACAGGGATGGATCCTGGAGCTTCGAGATCCCGAAATCGAGCACCTTGGCAATCAAGCCATGGGCGCCCGTCGCCAGAAAGATGTTCTGCGGTTTCAGATCGCGGTGCGTGATGCCCACCTCGTGCGCCGCCGCGACCGCCGAACAAACCGGCAACACGATGTCGACCAGATCGGCGGGATCAAGCCGTCCGACGCGGGTCAGACGCGCGCCCAGATCCTCGCCGGTCAGAAGCTCCATGATCAAATAGGTCTGATCCCCATCGGTTCCCATGTCCGTGACGTCGACGGCGTGGGGATGGTTTACCTTCGACGTCAGCCGGGCCTCGCGCTGGAACCGCGCACGCGCGCCCGGACGCCCGATCACCGCATGGGACAACACCTTGATCGCGACGCGTTTGCCAATCTGGGAGTGAACCGCTTCGTACACCGCTCCCATCCCACCAGCGCCCAGCAAGCGAACGATCTCGTATTTTCCCAAGCGGGTGCCCCGCGCCAGCGGCGCACCTACTTCTGGGAGCGCATCGAGGGATTCCGTCGCCATGCCCGGCAGACGCTACCGCGCCGCCGAGCGACGCGCCAAATCAACGAAGGGGCGCGGGCGGAATCCCGCCCCTAGCGTTCGAACATATGATCGACGGGCACGATCCGGATCGCGTCCGCCGTCACGGGTAAGGGCTCCTTCTGAATCAGCTTGTCTTCCTCCAAGATCGCCGCGGGCGTGCCTTTCGTGTCGTAGGTGATCGGCGTGGGCTTGCCGTCAAGCAACCGCGCGCGCACGTCGGCGGCCTTGTCGGTGACGATCACGACCGAAAAGTTATCCATCTGTAAATACTTGCGGATAACGCGATCGACGTCGGCCTTCTTCATCTTCGGCAGCCGCGCTTTCAGCTCCTTGACCAGATCCTTGCCGGTCAGCACGGCGTCGATCGCGTAGCCCAGGCGGCGCGACACGTCCTGCGCCCATAAATCGGCGTAGTTGGTCAGGAAGCGCCTGGTGGATTCGAATCCTTCGGGTGAAATGCCCTTCTCGATCAGGCGGCGCGTGTAGTAGACCGCGCCACGCAACGCGAACAACGCGTTCTGCGGCGGCACGGGGCGCAGCCAGATCTCGAAGTGCTGCTGGCGGCGCGCCACGTTCGGGTGCGGAAAGGTCGACCAGCCGTCCTGAACGAAGTTTTCAATATACGCGTAGTCCCCATAGTTCAGGCCCCGATCGCCACGCAGCCGGTTCATCAGAACGCCGTTGAACGTCCGGTGTTCGCCCAGATACGACCTGGCCACCGTCAGCGGATAAAAATCCGGGTGGGCCCGTGTGATCGAGATCGGGTAGCCGATCGATATCGCGTTCGCGCGCGCGTCCTTCTCGACGATCAACACATCGGCGCCCTTGCGCGCGGTGGGCTCCGGCAATTTCGGCAGCGGGACGCCCTTCTGGGGCAGGGCGATAAACCGCGCGGCGAACTTCTCGGGGAAGCCCTTCGGGTAACCGCCCGCGACACCCACGATCAGACGATCGCGCGTGAAGTGCGAAGCGTAGAAATCCCGGACGTCGGCCAGCGTGATGGCCGTCAGCCCCTGGGCCGTTCCCCCGGTCGGACGGCGGTACGGATGCGCCGCGTACATGACGGAGCCCAGGGCCTGTTTTCCCAGTTCCTCGTCGTCGTTTCCGCGCAACGTCTTGGTCAGGTAGTCGATCGCGTTCTGGCGGTGGCGCGTGAAGTCGTCATCGGCGAATCGCGGTTCCAGAAGCTGCGCCGCCAGCAGATCGGCGAACGCGGTCAAGTTGTCGCGGTGGACCGTCCCCTCGAACACGATCGATTCCACGTCGCCGATCACCCGGATGTGCGCGGCCAGCGGATACAGCGCGTCCAGGACCTCGGCGTAGGTGCGCTTCGTGGTTCCCCCCTGCCCCACAATGTCCGAGGTCAACGCCGCCAACCCTTCCTTGCCGGCGGGATCGTCCACGGATCCCGACCGGAAGAACAATCGAATCGCAACCAGCGGGTTGTTGGGCGACGGAACGAACACGGTTCGCGGCAGGGCACCTTTCGGTTTGGCGCGGGCGGGGGGTGGCACGGCGGCGGGTCTTGCGGGGGGGAGGGGCACCACGACCGGCCCGGCTGTTTGACCGCGGGCCGAACCGCCGGCCGCCGCCATGAGCGCGAAGGAAAACAGCATCGCGATGATCCTTGGTTTGACGTTGACGTTGACGTTGATCGTTGTCGGGATGGGCCGGCTCATTTGTCCGCCTTCAGGCTGACCACTGTCCGGTTCGCCGGCTGAAAATACTTGCGCGCCACCCGTTTGACGTCCGCCGACGTGACCCGGTCGTAAAGCGCGAAATAGCCGTTGATCGAATCGATCTGCCCCGTCAGGGCGACGAACTGCGCCGCGACGTTCGCGATCTTGTCGGCCGTCGCCAGTTGCCCCGCGAACGCGTACTTCACGTGTGACAGAACTTCGCCCAGCGTCTTGTCGTCGACGCCGTCGCGCCCGATGCGCTCGAATTCGGCCGCGATGTCCCGTTCGACGGCCCCGACGTCCGCCGCCTTCTTGACCCGCGCCAGCACCGTGAACAGGTTGGGATCAACGTGGGCGTCGTTCGATCCCGACAGGGATTCCACCTTCTGCTCGGTGATCACCAGCTTTTTGTACAGAGGCGCCCGCTCGGCGAACATCAATTCGGCCAGGACGTCCAGTGCGGGCAGATCGACGTTCCGGGTCGAAAAACCCGGCGCGTGATATCCCATCAACAGCATGGGCAGCGTCGCGCCTTTCCATCCCAAGACCGCCCGTTTTTCCTTCGGCTGCGCCGGCTCGCTGGGCACGGCGGGACGTGGCGGCCCCGACTTCCAGGCGCCGTAGTGCTGCTCGATCAGCTTCCAGGCCACCTGGGTATCGACGTCGCCGACGACCAGCAGCGTGACGTTGTCGGGGCGGTAGTAGCGATCGAAAAACTGCCGCGAATACGCGAACTGCTTGGGCATCTCCTCGATGTCCTTCAGAAAGCCCATGGTCGTGTGTTTGTACGTGTGTTTGGTGAACGCGTTGTCGTACAGCGTCTCGAACATCTTCTGCATCGGGTTCGACGCGCCCTTGTTGTACTCGCCCAATACGGCGCGGGCTTCCTTCTCGAAATCGGGCTGCGTGTATTTCAGATTCTGAAAACGATCGGCTTCGATCTCGACGATCTGGGGCAGCGCGGCCTTGCCGGCCAGGATGTGATACACGGTCAGATCGTCGGACGTGTAGGCGTTCGAATCGGCCCCCATCGATTTGATGACGTCGTTGTAGGCCTCCTGGGACAGCTTGTCCGTCCCGCGGAACATCATGTGCTCGAAGAAGTGCGCGAAGCCCGACTTCCCCGGCTCGACCTCGTTGCGGCTTCCCGTGCGAACCACCGAGTAGTACGCGACCAGGCCCGGCGAGTCGACGTGAACGACATAAGCCCGCAGACCGTTCGGGAAGACCTTCTCATCGACGGGGAACGGAAACGCTTCGCCCGATTTCTTCATCGGTTTCTCCTCGGTCGCGGTGGCGGTGGCGGGCGCGGGCGCGGTGGCTGTCACGGGCGCGGGCGCGGGCGGGGTGGGACGGAACGGGCCGGGCCCGAAGGCGAGCACGGCCGGGTCGGTAGGCGCCGGCAGGGTGTTTTCGGCGAACGAACGCGATGACGCCGACGGGACCACCGCCCATATCAGCGGGACACCTATCGTCATCAACGCCGGGATTTGAAACGGCCTCATCCAGCCTCCTTGGGGCGCCTGTCGGGAGTGGCGCGGGCAGCAGTATAGGCCAGACGTCCGAGGATTCTGAACCACCGGACATCGGTTTCGTCGACGGCGGCCATGTGCGGAACACGCCCACGTGTCGCGGCACGCCGGGCGGTACAATCCATCGGATGTCAGCGATCGACACCGAAGGCAGCGACCAGGCGTCTCACGCGGTCGTCCCTTTCGCGTTGCTGGGGAGGCTGATCGGCGTTGATGACAACCCGGGCGCCGATCCCATCGAGGGGGCCGTCGTCGTCGACCGGGGAAAGATCGTCGCGATTGAACGCCCCGCGATCTTGTCGCGCTTGCCGCCCCGTCGTTTCCAGGCTGCGTTCGTTGCCCCGGGCTTCATCGATCTTCAGATCAATGGCGGCTTTGGGTTCGAGGTGGGGCCTGATCCCGCCGACCTGCGCGCCCTGGCGGAACGGCTGCCGGAAACCGGCGTCACGGCGTTCCTGCCGACGCTGGTCAGCCGGACCGAGGACACCTATCAGACCGCCTTCGCAGCGTATGACGCCGTGGCGCGCGAAGGCACGCGGCCGGGTGCGGCACGTATCCTGGGCCTGCACCTGGAAGGACCATTGCTGGCACCTACGCGCGCGGGCGCGCACGACCGCGCACCCATCGTGGCGGCGACCGCATCGCTGCTTGACCGACTGGCGGATCCGACGCGCGTTCGCCTGATCACACTGGCGCCGGAACGACCCGACGCCCTGGGTTTGATCGCGCTGCTGAGGGCGCGCGGCATTGTCGTCAGCCTGGGCCACACCGATGCGTCCTTCGATATCTTCACGGCCGGTGTCGACGCCGGCGCGACGCTGGCGACGCACGTCTTCAACGCCATGTCGCCGTTTCATCACCGGGATCCCGGCGCGACCGGCGCGGCGCTGATCGACGATCGGGTGATCGCGCTGATGATCGCCGATGGTGTGCATACCCATCCCGCGGCGCTGAAACTGGCGATCCGCGCCAAGGGAATCGACGGACTGGGGCTGGTCACCGACGCGATCGCCGGGACCGGTCTGCCTCCGGGCCCGTCGCGCCTGGCGGGTCGGGCAGTCACCGTCGACAACGCCTCGGCACGTTTGGTTGACGGAACGCTGGCGGGATCAACGCTGACCCTGGATCGCGCGATTCGAAACATGGTCGCGTTCGCCGATCTTTCCGCCGGGGCGGCTGTTCATCTGGCGACCCGCGTTCCCGCGCGTGCACTGGGATTGCCGGGTTTGGGGCGCCTTGCCGTCAGCGGCGACGCCGATGTCGTCTTGCTGAATCAGGACCTTGGGGTCATGACCACGTTCGTGGGCGGCATCCCGCACGCGGGTCGAACCTGATCGCCATGCCCACGCATTTCGAGACCGAGATTGGCGAGCAACCCAACTGCCTGGCGCGCTTGCTCGAGACCGAACGTGTCAACGTCGAACGGATCGCCGCAGAGGTTCGCCGATGCGCCCCCGCTTTCGTGGTCACCGCCGCGCGTGGCAGTTCGGACAACGCCGCCCGCTACGCCAAATACCTGTTCGGCGCCCACAACCGCCTGGTCGTCAGTCTGGGTGCGCCGTCGCTGATCACTCTGTACGGCGCTCCCCCATCGCTGCGCAAGGCCTTGATGATCGGAATCAGTCAGTCGGGGCAATCGCCCGACATCGTCGCGTTGCTGGCCGAAGGCCGCCGCCAGGGCGCGCTGACCATCGCCGTGACCAACAACCCCGCATCGCCGCTGGCCGCAGCGGCCGAACACGTCATCGACCTTCATGCCGGCGCCGAACAAGCCATTGTCGCGACCAAGAGCTACACCTGTCAGTTGTTGGCGCTGGCGATGTTGAGCGCGGCGATCGAGGGGAGCCCCGCGCGCTGGCGTGATCTGGAAGGAATCGCGGATGCCGCCGCGACGACGCTGGCGCTGAACCCCGCGCGCCAATTCGCCAAGGCGGTGGCGCCATTGGCGGAGGCGCATCGCATGGTCACCATCGGCCGCGGGTTCAACTTCGCCACGGCGTTCGAGATCGCCCTGAAGGTCAAGGAGACCGCACGGGTGATGGCCGATCCCTACGCCACGCCCGATCTGTTCCACGGACCGATGGCGATGGTCGAGCCTGGCTTCCCCGCCGTCGTCATCGCCCCCAGCGGCGCGGCGCTGGCTGACATGACACCAGCGCTGGACGCACTGTCGGAACGCGGCGCGGAGATCATCGCGATTTCCGACGACGACGGGTTGCTGGCGCGACCGGGAATACACGTGCCCCTTCCACTGGCTCCGCATGTTCCCGAATGGTTGTCACCAATCACCGCCGTGTTGCCGGGCCAGCTGTGGGCTTTGGCTCTGGCCCAGGCCCGCGGCCTCGATCCAGACCAACCGCGCGGCCTGTCGAAGGTGACCAGAACCCGTTAGCCGGACACGCAACCCTCAGTGCCGGGGCGGAAACTGCGGAAATGGCGGAAATGGCGGAAATGGCGGAAATGGCGGAAATGGATTGATGAGATCGTCGTCGCCTTCGGTGTGCGGTGGCGCTGGCGACGGCGCGAACGGTGGAGCCACGACCCGTTCCAACGGCGGATCGGACCTGGACGGCGCGGGCGCCGACACCGCCGCCCGCTTCCCGACGCGGCGGCGAGGTTCCTTGCGTGATGACGGCGGCGCTGGCTGAAGGGGTGATGTGCCCACCCCGATCGAAACGGTCGGTTCAGCCTCCGGTTCGACAACGACTGGTTCGTCGGCAGGTTGCCCGATTTCTTGCGGATCGATCGCGGGCGCCGAAATCGAGGTCGGCAAAACCGGCGGCGGTTCTTTGAAAGTAACGGTCCCGATAGCAACCAGCATCGCGACCAACAGCCCCCAGGCTGCTGCCAGAACGACGCGCGGCCCGCGCCTCCGTGACCGCACCCCATCTGGGGGATGTTCCGCCGAAAGACCGTACTCAAGCGCGTCGGCGACCTCGGCCACGCCGCTAAAGCGCTCATTGGGATCACGCGCAAGACAGCGCCCAATGATCACGTCCCACCCCAGGCCCAGGTCCGGACGCAACGACGACGGCCGCGGTGCGTCCTGTCGCAGTCTCAGAGTCGCGACCGCCATCGGCGAATCGCCAACAAAAGGGAGTCGGCCCGTCATCATTTCGAACGCGACGATTCCCAGCGCGTAGACATCGAACGCGGATGTCGCACGCTGACCTTCGACTTGCTCGGGCGCCATGTACGCGACGGTACCGACCAATGCCTGGATGCTGGACCCATTGTTTCCGCGATGCCCCTCAAGCGCACGCGCCAGACCGAAGTCCATCACCACCGCGCGTTCCGCCCTGTCTGCCTGCGCATGGGCCTGCCCCCGAACCAGGAAAACGTTCTCGGTTTTGAAATCGCGATGCACGATCCCGGCCTTGTGCACCGCCGCAAGACCGGCGGTCAATTCCCGAAGCACGCGCCGAGCATCAACCGAACTGAGCGGCCCCTCGCGACGCAGCCGGCTGGTCAAGGTCTCCCCGTCCAGAAGTTCCATGGTCAGAAACGGGATGACGTCGGTTCCCTCGCCCTGACGTCGGTGAATTCCAAATTCCAGAATCCGACAGACATTCGGATGCACGACCTTGCGGGCCAGGCGAACCTCGGCGATCAACCGCCCCGTCGCGTCGCCCTGATCCAACATCGTCGGTGACAGGGTCTTCAGCGCGACGGTCTCGCCCAGTGTCAGATCGGCCGCTTCGTAGACCTCTCCCATTCCGCCGCGCGCGATGAAGCGCCGAATCTCGTAGCGTCCCGCCAGCTTCTCGCCATCAGCCAGCGCGCGGACCGGCGCCGCGCCCTTCGGCAGCCCGTCAGCGAAAGTCGCACGAGCGGTCTCCGCGATCAGCACGCGGCAGCGCTCGCACGTATCGAGGTGCTGTTGGATATTCCGCGCGCCGGACGCACTGTCTTTGCCATCCAGGTAGCCGACGCAATCGATCGACGACAGACAAGCCGCCTCCACCATGGTGTTCGTAAGTTCCGTTGCCACGCCAGGCCCTGATCCGTCCGGTTGTTCCTTCGCTTCCGCCGCAAGCCGTGTCCCGTGATCGACCTGACTTGAGTTCGGCGGTCGCCGCTCCTAGATTACCGTCGAGAGTGAACCAAGCAAGCCCCGATCTACGTGCGTCCTTTGAACGGGGGCGGAAAGCCTGGCCGGGATTGAGCCTGGACGCGGACCTATACGCCTCGCACGTGGCAGCGACGGAGATCACGGACGTGGATCTGGCCGCCCGCGCGGAGGACATCTACCTGGCCTGCGCGTGTGCGTGCGGCGATTCCCAGGCACATCGCCTGTTCGAGGATCATTTTCTGTCGCAGATCCCAAGATTCGTGGGCCGTTTCCGCTTCGCGCCGCATCTTCTAGACGAAGTCAGGCAACGGGTGCGCCTGAAGCAGCTTCTGGGCGAGCATCCGGGCGTCAGTCGTTACCGCGGGCGCGGCCCGTTGGGCGCGTGGGTCAGAGCGACGGCGGTGCGCGTGGCCTTCGATGTCGCGACACAGGCCGGTCAAGCCACCGCCGATTGGGAAACCGAGTTGTTCGACGTCTGGAAATCGTTCGACGATGGTCCCGAGGCCCAGGCGATCAAGAACACCTACCGCGAGACGTTGACCGCGGCGCTGCAGGAATGTCTGGCGGCGTTGGGTCCGCGCGACAAAACATTGCTGCGCATGCACGTGGTCGACCAGCTGAGCATCGACGTGATCGGCCGCATCTACCGCGTCCACCGGGCAACGGTCGCCCGCTGGCTGCTGGGAATCCGCGCGCGTGTGTTCGCCGATCTGCGCGCGCGCGCGGCGTTGCATTGGGGCGCCTCGACGAACGATCTGCGCAGCCTGGTGCGGATCTTGGGCGACGAGATTCACCTCAGCGCGAAGCGAATCTTGGCGGATGGCTAACATGTGTTTGATTCCCTCCCCCAAGTGCGAGGTTGCAGGGTGGTCCGGGGTGTCGTCCGCGTCGTGTCGCCATTCGGCGCGCCGGGGCGCCCTGACCGTAATGGCCGCGTGTGCCGTTGCTTCTGGACTTTCCGCGGACGCACACGCTGACGTGGACCCTGGCCAGTCCGCCGCTCCCGCCGTTTCGGCCACAACCGCCGCGCCTCCCACCGTCGATCCCGAGGCCGTCCGGCTTTACGACGAAGGCCTGCGGTACTTCAGCATCGGCGAGTACGACCAAGCGATCGACAGGCTGAAGGCGTCGTACCTCAAGGCCCCGCTGCCCGCGCTCCTGTACGATCTGGGTCAAGCGTTTCGCTTGAAGGGGGATTGCGCCGAGGCGCTGTCGTTTTACCGTCGGTTCTTGAAAACCGAACCGACCGGGCAGCGCCACGAGCGGACGAGCGCCCGGATCGCCGACATGGAGCGGTGTGTAGCGACGGCAACGGCCCAGGCGCAGCCTGTCGACACGAATCTGAAGCCGCCGATCCCCGACGATCCTTCGCTCCTTATCGGGTCGGGGGCCCCGCGCGATCCCGCTGGGCCCGCCCCTGACCCGCGTCAACGGCATCGTCGGCGTTGGGGGATTGGTGCCGGGGCCGCCGCCGCTGTCCTGGCATCCGCCAGCGGCTACTTCGCCTGGCGCGCGGCCAACGCCGGGGACGACGTTTCCGGCGCCTTCGTGCCCGGAGGCAGCTGGAACAGCACCGCGCAAGACGCGGAGCGAACCGGGATCCTGAGCGATCGCCTGGCGGTCGCGACCGGCGCCGGCGCCCTGCTGGTGGCGGGGGTGGCGACCTGGTTGTTGTGGAGGTAAGAGGCGTCCCGTGAGGTTGCTCCGCATGTCCAGAATCGCGCGGGTGGCACTGATGTTGTCGACGGTGGCGCTGCTTCTCGTCGTCGTCGTCGTCGTTGTCGGCTGGCGCGCGGCCCGCGGCGCGGCGCCCGATCCGCTTCCGTTTGTCGGAACCTGGACGGGCGGCGCCGGCGCCAAACTGGTCGTGACCTGCAAGGGAATCCCGTTAGAGGAGGGCCTGGTGGGAAAGACCGTGGCCGTTCGCCCAGGCGACACATCGGATCTGACCTACGACCTCGGTTGTCGCTGTCACCTGCCGCTGATGATCTCCCCTTTGGATCCGACCCTGGCCACGTTGGTCGGCCCAACCCCGTGCCGGTTTGTGTTCGGTCCGTACGACATCACGACGAACGTGGAGGCGATGACCCTGCGCCTCGATACCACGGGCCAGGTGTTGGACGTCGACATCCAGTCGGGTGTGACCAGCGCACCGCCCCTCGAATGCGAATCGTCATCAATCACGGCAAAGCTGAGCATGACCTCCCCCACACCAGCCGATTGTGGTCCTGACGCCACGTCGATCGGCGTTGTCCCTTACACCACAACCGCCGCGGGCGTAATGAACTGTCCGTTCGGTGCGGGAAGAGAGGGGCTGGGGATCGAGCTGCACGACGAGGATGATCTCCATTGCATGACGTCGGGCAGCGGAGGGAACGGCGAGGGACTGTGGTCACTTCCCCAGACCAGCAAGTACGACGTCGCATGCGTCCCCCGCGACCCGGTACTTTGGCCGACGCGGCCCTATACGTACCTGCCGTTCTGTCGGATTGACGGCCGTGCCTTCAAGCCGTTGACAACCGATCCATCGGCGACCAGGCAATTTTACGCCGTATTGAAAATGGGCGATGACGGGCAACCGTGTCCGAACGGTGCCGTGGAAATGATCAAGCGCCTGGATACCGAAGATGACGACAACGTCAGCCAGGCCCTCGGGTACATCGGGCCGAACGTGGTCGGCAAGGAACCCGGAAACACGTCAGCCGAGTTGCATTTTTGTTACTTCCGCGCCGCCGCCACCGCAGCCGATACCATGACGGCGTTTCCCGACCTGGGTTTTCCCTACGCCATCTTTCACGACTTCGATGGACCCCAACCACCGTGGGTCACCATCAAACGGTGGGCGCTGAGCCACAACGAAGCAGGTACCAACGGTAACTCCCTGACCGCGGTCCCCCCCGATCCGACCGCGGAAGATCAGTTCGACTCAATCATAGAACCCGGCACCAGCTCGACCTACTTCGAGCTGGCCCGCGTGCGTTGACCCCATGACCAACGTGTCTCGCAAGGGCCTGCTGCTGGTTGTCGCGCTGTGCGGCGCGACCTGTTTTCGCCCTCGCGCCGTCGATTGTGTTTTGGTGTGCGATCAGGCGAATGCCTGCCCCAGCACCATGACGTGTTCCGCGGGCCTGTGCACCGCGGGGCCGGTGTGCGTGGCAACCGTGGCAGCGGGTGAAACGCACACTTGCGCGGCGTTCGCCGGGGCGTTGAAGTGTTGGGGCCACAACGCCGCGGGGCAATTGGGTCTGGGTGATCGCGCGGATCGCGGCGACAACCAGGGGGAGATGGGACCGAACCTCCCGCTGGTGCGACTGGGTGAGGGGCAAACCGTACCGGTCTCCCCGTTCAATCACGGCCAAAACGCGCTGGCGCTTGGCAGTGTCCACACGTGCGCGTTGCTTGATCGGGGGGAGGTCAAATGCTGGGGCGACAACGCTGCCGGTCAGTTGGGCCTCGGCGATCTCAAGGCGCGTTTCACCGCCGATGATCTTGGCGACAATCTTTCCACCGTGGATCTGGGCGCGGACAAACCGGCGCTGTCTCTGGCGGCTGGTGTGTATCACACCTGCGCGCTGCTCGACGGTTGGACCCTCAAATGCTGGGGCGACAACCGTTTCGGCCAACTGGGGATCGGCGCGCGCGGCAGTCGCGGCGCCCTGGTCGGCGACATGGGGGACAACCTGCCCGCCGTCGATCTGGGACCGGGGATTTTGGTTCGGGCCGTGGCGGCCGGCGCCTATCACACCTGCGCGCTGCTCGCGGACAGCGGGCAGGTGAAGTGTTGGGGCTGGAACGACTATGGCCAACTGGGAATGGGCGACACAAGAAGTCGGGGCCGCGATCCAATGGACATGGGCGTCGCCCTTGAACCCGTGAATCTTGGTGGGGGACGTCGCGCGACCCAAA